>NZ_VFWS01000151.1:0-10953 GCF_006443065.1 Mesorhizobium sp. B1-1-5
TTGGTGAACGGGTGAGCGACAATGGAAGGGGCGCTTCGGCGCCCCTTTGAAGGGTCGGCGCGAGGCCCCCCTCTCTGTCCTGCCGGACATCTCCCCCTCAAGGGGGGAGATTGGCAGCTTGGGCGCCGGCGCCCTTCCTGCCTCGATTATTAGCGAAAGCGGACGCGACATCGATCTCCCCCCTTGAGGGGGAGATGTCCGGCAGGCCAGAGAGGGGGGCCTCGCGCCGCCGTATCTTATCCCTGCACCCCTACCAAGCCACCACACTAATCTCCGGCCAATACTCCTGCGCCCTTCTCCCCTTCGCTTCGTGCGTCCGCTGATTATCCAGCCCCCGGTTCGGCGTGATGCGAAACGAAAAAAGATCGTCGAGCCCGAACGGTGCCACCAGCTCCAAGGCTCCGTCGGCATCGTACCGCACCCCCACCGCATGCGTCTTCGAGGCAAAATAGCTCACCGACTCGCTCGCGCTCGCATAACGCGGGCACTCCTGCCCGAACTTTACCGGATACCACAAATGCACCCGCGCCTGGTTGCGCACCTCGACCGGCAGCGTCAACCCCGCGAAATGTTCTGCCGCCCGGCGGATCACGGCATCCTCGGCCTCGTAGGACAAGTCGGCGTCGTCGAAATAGAACAGGTCGACATCCTTGATGCCGTAGCCCGGCGGCTTGCCGGTCAGATGGTTCCAGACGCTGTTGTAGAGCGCGCCGGAAACCACCAGCCAATCCGGCAGCGCAAGCTCGCGCACACGCGCCAGCGTTTCATCCAGCAGCGGATCGGCCGCGATGATGGCCAGGAAGGCCGCGCGCTGTTCCTCGAAGCGGAGGCCGGAATAGCGGAGATGGTGCATCGCCCTTTGGAGAGCGATTCGCCATCGCTGCGCAATGCCCTACGCCCTCAGCACGCCGCCCGTCTGCTTGTTGACGTTCTCGACGATGCGTCTTGCGAGCGCCTCGAAGTCCTCGTCGGTCAGCGTCTTTTCGACCGGCTGGATCGACACCTCGATGGCGATCGACTTCTTGGCCGCCCCCAGCGAGGCGCCTTCGAACACGTCGAACACCGAAACGCCGGTGACCAGCTTCTTGTCGGCCGCGAGCGCTGCCCGCACCAGCGTGCCGGCCTCGACCGTCTTGTCGACGACGAAGGCGAAGTCGCGCTTCACCGCCTGGAAGGGCGAGAGCTCCAGCTTCGGTTTGGTGCGCGTCGGCTTGGCCTTCGGCTCCGGCACGGCGTCGACGAAAACCTCGAATCCGCAGATCGGACCTGACGCGTCCAGGCCGTCCAGCGTCCTCGGATGGAACTCGCCGAAAGTGCCGAGCACCGTCTTGGGGCCGAGCTTGATCGTGCCCGAGCGCCCGGGATGATACCAGGCTGGGCCGCCGGGCTCGATCTGCAGCCGGTCGACCGGCGCGCCGCAGGCTTCGAGCGCGGCGATCGCGTCCGCCTTGGCGTCGAACACCCCGACCGGCCCGGCATTGCCGGACCAGCTGCGGCCCGAGCCGTCGAGCTTGGCCGTGCCGCGCCGCACGCCGGCGGCGACGCGCCGCTGCTGGTCGGCGCCATCGCCCTCATAGGTGCCCGAGACTTCGAACAGCGCCACATCGCCGATGCCGCGGTCGGCATTGCGCTGCGCGGCCGCGATCAGCCCCGGCAGCAGCGACGGCCGCATGTCGGACATGTCTGCGGCGATCGGGTTGGCGAGCTTGAGCGCCGTCTGGCCGCCGCCGAACAGCTCGGCGTGTCTTGCGGGGATGAACGACCAAGTGACGGCCTCCATCATGCCGCGCACGGCGAGCGCGCGCTTGGCGGCGCGGGTGCGCACCTGCAGTGTGGTCAGGATCTTGCCGTTGACTGCGTCATGCGAGGTAAGCGGCTGGGCCAAGATGTTGTCGACGCCATGGATGCGCATCACCTCCTCGACCAGGTCGGCCTTGCCGTCGACATCCGGCCGCCAGGACGGCACCTCCACCTTGACGACGTCGCTCAGTCCTTTCGGCTCGAAGCCGAGCCGGGTCAGGATGCCAAGGGCTTCCTCTCTCGGCACCTCGATGCCGGTCAGCCGTTTCACTTCCGACAGCGGGAAGGAGACGATCTTCGGCTTGTGGCCGGCATAGCCGGCAACCTCGATTTCAGAAGGCGTGCCGCCGCAGAAATCGAGCACCAGCTTGATTGCCAGCTCGACGCCCGGCACCATGAACTCGGGATCGACGCCGCGCTCGAAGCGGTAGCGCGCGTCGGTGATGATGCCGAGCGCGCGGCCGGTGCGGGCCGTGGCGATCGGATCCCAGAGCGCCGATTCGATCAGCACGTCGGTGGTGTTCTCGTCGCAGCCCGAATGCTCGCCGCCCATGATGCCGGCGATCGATTCCACGCCATTGTCGTCGGCGATCACGCACATCTCCGGCGTCAGCGTGTATTCGCGGCCGTCCAGCGCCAGCACCTTCTCGCCGTCCTTGGCGCGCCGCACCACGAGGTTGCCGGCGACCTTCGCGGCATCGAAGACATGCAGCGGCCGCCCGCGGTCGAAGGTGACATAGTTGGTGATGTCGACCAGCGCGCTGATCGGCCTGAGCCCGATGGCGATCAGCCGCTGCTGCAGCCATTTCGGCGACGGACCGTTCTTGACGCCCTTCACCAGCGTCAGCGCGAAGCCGGGACAGAGCTCGGGCGCCTCGATCATGACCTTGACCGGGCACAGGCCTTCGCCGGCATGCGGCATGATCCCGCCGCCGGTGAGCCGGCCAAGCCCGCTCGCTGCGAGGTCGCGCGCGATGCCGTAGACGCTGGTCGCATCCGGGCGGTTCGGCGTCAGATTGATCTCGATGACCGGATCGTCGAGATGCGCGTAGGCGGCGAAGCTGGTGCCGACCGGCGCATCCTCAGGCAAATCGATGATGCCGTTATGCTCGTCTGAGATTTCCAGCTCGCGCTCCGAGCACATCATGCCGTGGCTTTCGACGCCGCGGATCTTGCCGACCGAGAGCGTCACGTCGATGCCGGGAACATAGGTGCCGGGCGCCGCGAAAGCGCCGATCAGGCCAGCGCGGGCATTGGGCGCGCCACATACGACTTGAACAGGCGGCTTGCCGTCGCCGGTGTCGACGGTCAGCACGCGCAGCCGGTCCGCATCGGGATGCTGCACCGCCGTCAGCACCTTGGCAATGACGAAGGGTTTTAGGCCGGCCTTGTCGTCGACATGCTCGACCTCGAGGCCGATCGCCGTCAGCCGCTCGACGATCTCGGCAAGCGAGGCGTCGGTCTCGAGATGGTCCTTGAGCCAGGAAAGGGTGAATTTCATGTTTCTGTTCCGTTCGGTCCTTGCCCATCAGGTCTGGGCACGCTGGTCTTCAGCTCGCGCGGCAGCGCATCGGGCATGTGCAGGAAGGGCAGTTGCTCGCGCACATGCGCATGCACGGTCGGCCTGAAATAGGCCGGCATGTCCATGGCGCCGAGCATGAAATAGATCTGGTTGTCGAGCCGCTGGTCGAGATAGGCGATCGGCGAGCCGCAGATGCCGCAGAACGTGCGCTCCACCGGGCCGTTGCGATAGCTTTTCAGCGATTTGCCGTTGAGCGCGACCTGATCGGCCATGAAGCCGACAAAGGCCGACACCGGCGCGCCGCTGGCGCGCCGGCAATCGCCGCAATGGCAATAGCTGATGTGGTGCGGCTCGGCCGAGGCCTCGAACCGCACCGCGCCGCAGCGACAGCCCCCGGTGTGGGGTGCGGTCATGTCGACAGCCCCCCGAACAGCGTCGGCAGGTCGAGCGGCCGGAAGCCGTAATGCGACAGCCAGCGCACGTCGGCGTCGAAGAAGGCGCGCAGGTCCGGCATGCCGTATTTCAGCATGGCGATGCGGTCGATGCCCATGCCCCAGGCAAAGCCCTGATATTCGTCGGGGTCGAGCCCGCCGGCGCGCAGCACGTTTGGGTGCACCATGCCGCAGCCCAGTATTTCCATCCAGTCGGAGCCTTCGCCGAAGCGCACTTCACCCGGACGCGAGCGGTCGCACTGGATGTCGACCTCGAGGCTGGGCTCGGTGAACGGGAAGAAGGACGGACGGAAGCGCATCTTGACCGACGGCACCTCGAAGAAGGCCTTGCAGAACTCCTCCAGCACCCACTTCATGTTGGCGACATTGGCCGACTTGTCGACCACCAGCCCCTCGACCTGATGGAACATCGGCGAGTGGGTGGCGTCGGAATCCTGCCGGTAGGTCTTGCCGGGGATGACGATGCGGATCGGCGGCTTCTGCTTCTCCATCGTGCGGATCTGCACGGGCGAGGTGTGCGTGCGCAACAGCTTGCGCTCACCCTTCTCGTCCGGCTGGAAGAAGAAGGTGTCGTGCATCTCGCGCGCCGGATGTCCCTCGGGAAAATTCAGCGCGGTGAAATTGTAATAGTCGGTCTCGATATCCGGGCCTTCGGCGATGGCGAAGCCGAGGTCGCCGAAGATCGCCGCGATCTCGTCGACCACCTGGCTGATCGGATGGATGCGGCCGCGCTCGGCCGGCGACTGGCGAACGGGAAGCGTGACATCGACCTTCTCAGCCGCGAGCCGGGCCGCGATCGCCACATCCTTCAGTTCCGCCTTGCGCTGGGTGAGCGCTTCGGTGACGCGGTTCTTCAGGCCGTTGATCGCCGGCCCCTTCACCTGGCGCTCCTCGGCGCTCATCGCGCCCAGCGTCTTCAGCATTTCGGAGACGGAACCCTTCTTGCCCAGCGCAGAGACGCGCACCGCCTCGATCGCGGCCTCGTCCGCGGCCGCCGCGATTTCGGCGAGCAACGAGCCTTCCAGGGCTTCAAGATTTCCAGCAGTGGCGTTCACGGCGAAGCTCTCTCGATCGGGCGACAGTCACCATTTCGGTTTCGTCGTCGCCATTTTGGTTACATCAGGCATAAGAAAAACCCGCGCCAGCCGTGCCAGCGCGGGTTCCCCAAATCAGAATTGCGTATGCTTGGGAAGCGCTGGCTTAGGCGACAGCGCTCTCAAAAGCATTCGGCGTGGTGTTCTTCAGATATTCGAGCGCGACCTTGGCCTTGGCGACCAGCGCGGCGAAAGCCTGCGGCTCGTGGATGGCCATGTCCGAAAGGACCTTGCGGTCGATCTCGATGCCGGCCTTGTTGAGGCCGTCGATGAAGCGGCCATAGGTCAGGCCATGCTCGTGGGTCGCGGCGTTGATGCGCTGGATCCACAGCGCGCGGAACGAGCGCTTGCGGTTCTTGCGGTCGCGGTAGGCGTACTGCAGCGACTTCTCCACCGCCTGCTTGGCGATGCGGATGGTGTTCTTGCGGCGGCCGTAGAAACCCTTGGCGGCCTTCAAAACCTTCTTGTGCTTGGCGTGGGCGGTGACGCCTCTCTTTACGCGTGCCATGTCATGATCTCCTTAAACGCTGTCCAGACCGAAATGCTCAGAGGCCGTTCGGCAGAAAATTCTTGATGACCTTCTTGCCGTCCGGTTCAGCCAGAACCATCGTGCCGCGGGCATCGCGAATGAACTTGTTGGAACGCTTGATCATGCCGTGGCGCTTGCCGGCGGCAGCCGACAGCACCTTGCCGGTGGCAGTAATCTTGAACCGCTTCTTGGCGGCCGATTTGGTCTTCATCTTGGGCATTTTGCTACTCCGTATTGGTGGCGCACCATCGCGCTTCTTGTCTCGCTTCGGGCCGACCAAAGCCCGAAAAGCAAATGAAACCGCCACGGCATGCCCTGCCGGGCGGTTTTCTTGGAACGGCGGTCCTATAGATCAAAGATGGCCGGCGTGCAACACCTCAACTAACGCGCCGTTCCATTTGCCGATGCGCCAGTAGGGTGGCCGAGATTCAGGTCAGGCCGAGCCGAGAACGGCGTAGGCCGGAGCGGAGCGTACGTTCAAGTACGTGAGCACCGGAAGCGCAGGAAGCGCGGCTCGCAGGCCGGCCTCACCTGAATATCGGCCACCCTAAACCTAAGGCAGCGTGAACCACACCGGCAGCATCCCCGACTGCTGCATTCCGTCGATCAACTCAAAGGCGGGCAGCGCCACCAGGAACACCAGGCCGTCGAGCAGCGTGTTCAAGAGCAGGCGCGGCCTGAAGCCGCCGGTATCGCCTTCCTGGTAGAGCGCAAGGTTAGGAAAGAACCGAGGCACCTTGGCCAGATAGGCCTTGTAAGGCGCGCCGAGCAGTTCCCTCAGATACCGCTCCTCGCGCAGGATGACGATGTGGAAGGCGCCGGCGCACAGAAGCGAAAACAGGATGATGCCGCTGAACGAGCCGATCTGCGCGCCGACGCCGGCGGCAGCCAAGGTCGAGAACAGATAGAGCGGGTTGCGGGTGATCGAATAGGGGCCGCCGGTGACCACTTCGGCCGATTTGCGCCCGCCGATATAGAGCGTCGACCACAGCCGACCGACGATGCCGAGCAAGATCAAGAGCACGCCGAACATCTCGATCGACTCATGAATCAAGGTCTCGGGTGGGAAGCTCGATTGGCCGAACAGCAATGCGCAGAACAGCACTACAATCAGTACCGCCAGCACGATCCGGCGCATGTGCTGATAGCCGCCAAGGCCTTCTGTTTGCCCGGCGGGCTCGGACTTCGCTTCATCGGTCATGACCCAACCCGATCGTCGATTTGCTCGCGATCGGCTACCCGATCGTCGAGTTTGAGAGCGATCGGATAGAAAACAGGCGCCCCGCCGATCGTCGGGACGCCTTGCACCCTAATTTTGGCGGGATTTAGCGCGGCGCCAGAACCATCATCATCTGGCGGCCTTCGAGCTTCGGCTCCGCCTCGACCTTGGCGATCGTCGCAACTTCCTCGCGCACCTTGTTCAGAAGCTGCATGCCGAGTTCCATATGCGCCATCTCGCGGCCGCGGAAGCGCAGCGTCAGCTTGACCTTGTCGCCTTCCTCGAAGAAGCGCCGCACGGCCTTCATCTTGGTCTCGTAGTCATGGCTGTCGATGTTCGGGCGCATCTTGATCTCCTTGATCTCGATGACCTTCTGGTTCTTGCGCGCTTCGGCCGCCTTCTTCTGGTTGGCGTATTTCAGCTTGCCGAGATCGAGGATCTTGACGACGGGCGGCACCGCGTTGGGCGATATCTCGACCAGATCGAGCCCAGCCTCTTCGGCCAGCAGCAACGCGTCGTTGATGGAAACATCGCCTCGGTTCTGGCCGTCGGCGTCGATAAGCTGGACCCGGGGCACCCGGATGTCTCGGTTGGAGCGCGGCCCGTCCTTGGTGGGTGCCGCTGCTTTGAAAGGTCTGCGAATGGTCGTGGTCTCCTCGGCCGTTTCGTTCTGGGTTCTTTAGACAAAAGTAGGTGGACGCGCCTATGTGGGGAGCGCGGGGCGTGAGTCAATAGCATAGCCGCGCCGCAAAATCACCTGCTGCCTGGTAATTGTCTGCACCAAGCAAAGAAACGCCGCGAGCACTTTTCGTTGAACCACCGCCTGTGCCAAAAGACCGGCGGGAAGGACAAGCTCATGGCCGCCAGCGCTCCGGTTTTCATCGATGTGGACGGGTCGGGCATCGCCGTCAGGCAGATGCCGGGCGCCGCGCCCGGCGTGGTCTGGCTCGGCGGCTACAAGTCCGACATGCAGGGCACGAAGGCGCAGACGCTTGCCGCCTGGGCCGCGAGCGAAGGCCACGCCTGTCTGCGACACGACTATTCCGGCCATGGCAAGTCGGGCGGCGAATTCGCCGACGGTACGATCTCGAAATGGTTGGCCGAGAGCCTCGCCGTCTTTCGCCGGTTCAGCAAGGGCAGGCAGGTATTGGTCGGCTCCTCGATGGGGGCGTGGATCGCCTTGCGCATGGCGCAGGAACTGCGCAAGGCGGGCGACACGAGGGTTGCCGGCCTGGTGCTGCTCGCCCCGGCCCCGGACTTCACCGTCGAGCTGATCGAGCCGGTGCTGACCGACGCGCAGCGGCAGGATCTGAAGGAAAAGGGTTTCTTCGCCGAGCCGTCCGATTATTCGGACGAGCCCTATATCTACACGCGCGCGCTGATCGAGGACGGCCGCGCCAACCGGGTGATGACCGGGCCGATCGACACCCATTGCCCGGTGCACATCCTGCAGGGCCTGGCCGACCCGGACGTGCCGTCCGGCCATGCCTTGAAGCTCGCATCCATGCTGCCCGCCGACGATATGACGCTGTCGCTAATCCCGGACGGCGATCATCGCCTGTCCCGCCCCGAAGATCTCGACATGCTCAAGCGGGCCGTCGGCGACATGGTCAAGCGGGCGGCCGGATAATGCGCATCTCCATCCCGATATCCGCCTTCGTCGCGGCGATCGTCGGCTTCGGCGGCACGCTGGCCCTGGTCATCGCCGCCGCCAAGGCGGTCGGCGCCACGCAGATCGAGACCGCGAGCGGCGTGACGGCGATCTGCCTGGCCATGGTCGTTGAATGTCTGTGGCTCTCCTGGCGCACCAAGATGCCGGTCATCACCGCCTGGTCGACGCCCGGCCTGGCGCTGATCGCGGCCTCCAGCGGGTTTACGATGCCGCAGGCCGTCGGCGCCTTCATGGTCACCGGCGTCCTTCTGGTCGCCACCGGCCTGTTCAAGCCGTTGACCAGGCTGATCGCGAAAATCCCGCCTTCGGTCGCGTCCGGCATGCTGGCCGGCATCCTGGTCAGCTTCGCCGTCAATGCGGTGAAAGCCATTCCGGCCGACCCTTGGCTGATCCTGCCGCTGATCGCCGCCTTCTTCGTCATCCGCCTGTTCAACCCGGCTCTATCGGTGCTGGTGGTGCTGATCGGCGGCGGCCTCGCCGCTTTCCTCACCGGCCGCGTCGGCAGCCTGCCGGCGCCGGAACTGTCGACATTGACATTGATTGCGCCGCAATTCACCGCCTCGGCGATCATCGGCCTTGCCCTGCCGCTCTATCTGGTCACCATGGCCTCGCAGAACCTTTCCGGTCTCGCGGTGCTGCGCGCCGCGGGCTACCATCCGGAGCCCGGTCCGCTGATCGGCGTCACCGGCCTGTTTTCGCTGCTCTCGGCGCCGTTCGGCGCCGCGACCACCAATCTCGCGGCGATCTCGGCCGCTATCTGCACCGGCCCCGATGTCCATCCCGACCCGGCCGAACGTTGGAAGACCGGGCCGTTCTACGCGCTCGCCTATCTTATCTTCGCGATCTTCGGCGCCTCGCTGGTGGCGATCTTCGCCGTCCTGCCGCAAAGCCTGATCGTGCTGGTCGCGGGGCTCGCCTTGACGGCGCCCTTGGCCAACGCGCTGTCGATCGCGCTGAAGGACGAGGCCGAACGCATGCCGGCCACCGTCACCTTCGCCGCGACGGCTTCGGGACTCACGCTCTTCGGCGTCGGCGCCGCATTTTGGGGGCTCGTCGCCGGAATGGCGGTGCTTTTCCTCGAGAAGCTCAAAAAGCGATAATCATTTCAGGCGCTTCGCCGGTTTTGGGCGGGTTTGCCTTGAATCGCCGATTTCGCCTTCCCATTTCGATTCCACGCAGCCGGTTTGGCTGTCTCCAATGGAAGGATTGGGAGAAAATGAACACAAGTGCATTGATCCGTCCGGCCTGGACGCCGGCCACCATCGCGCTGATGGTCATCGGCTTCATGGTGTTCTGGCCGCTCGGCTTCGCCATGCTCGCCTACATCATCTGGGGCGATCGGTTGGAAGGCTTCAAGCGCGACGTCAACCGCACCACAGACGGCATCTTCGCCGGTTGCCGTCGTCGCTCCGAGAAGGCGGCCCGCTGGGGCCACGGCTCGGCCCGCACCGGCAACGTCGCCTTCGACGATTGGCGCGAGAAGGAGCTGGAGCGCCTCGCCGAGGAGCGCCGCAAGCTCGACGGGATGCTCTCCGAGTTCGACGAGTACGCCCGCGAACTGCGCCGAGCCAAGGACCAGGAAGAGTTCGACCGCTTCATGGCCAACCGCAACAAGTCGACCGCGCCAACCTCGACCGGCTCGAACGAGAAGGCGGGTCCGGAGGGTGGTAAAGGTACCAACCTGCTCGACGACTGAGATCCGGCGACACGTCTCGGTATGATATGCGGCGTCGCGTTTAGCGGCGCCGTTTCTTTTTTGTTCTCTATGTAGCTTCCCTCCACTGGCCGTTTTTTTCGAATCGCGTATCGTCCAGCCATGACCCTCGGCTTCCTTCGCAACCTGACCAAGCCAAAGCCCACGCCTGTCGTCGAGCGCGAGCATTGCGTCGCCGGCCGCACGCTGCCGCTCAAAATCGTTGAGAGCGCCAGGGCCCGGCGGCTCACGCTGCGCATCGATTCCGGCGGCCAGGGCCTGCGTGTCACCGTGCCGCCCGGCCTGCGCCGGGGCGAGGTCGAGAAATTCCTCGACCGCCACCAGGACTGGCTGGAGCAGCGGCTGGCCAAGGTGCCGACGAGGCCGCAGGTGCGCCCGGGCATCCGGATCCCGATCCGCGGCGTACCGCACCGCATCGTGCACGAGCGTTCGAAGCGCGGCACCGTCACCGTCGCGCGCGATGATCGCGGCCCGCTCTTGATCGTCCATGGCGAGCGCATCCACCTGCCGCGCCGCATCGGCGATTACCTCAAGCGCGAGGCCAAGAAGGAAATCGAGAGGCTGGTGATCAAGCACACCGAGACGATCGGCAAGCGTGCCAAGGCGATAAGGTATAAGGATACCTCCAGCCGCTGGGGGTCATGCACCTCGGAGGGCAATCTCTCCTTCTCGTGGCGCATCATGATGGCGCCGCCGGCGGTGATAAACTACCTCGTGGCGCATGAGGTGGCGCATCTCAAGGAGATGAACCACGGCCCGAAATTCTGGAAGCTGTGCGAGAAACTGTGCCCGGATACCGACCGCTGCAAGGACTGGCTGAAGCGCAACGGCGGCGCGCTGCAAGCTATTGTGTTTGAGTAGCTACTCTGATGTTGCGCGCGGATCCGCGCGCAACATCCAGACGCCGAGTTCCTTCGTGCCCCCCTCTGCCCTGCCGGGCATCTCCCCCAC
>NZ_VFWS01000152.1:0-10833 GCF_006443065.1 Mesorhizobium sp. B1-1-5
TCATCGAGCCGGACGACTTCCAGCACTGGCTGGGCGTGGAAAAGATCATGCGCGAGGAAGCCACGGCGACGGCGCGCTCGCATTCGGGCGTGTCGTCGATGATCGCCAGGAACTTGCGGCGATGGCCGGCTTCGCGGCTGAGGCGTTTGGAGACCATGTCTATCTGCTCGGTATGGTTTCGGTCGCAATCTGCCACTGCCGCGAACCGGCGGCAAGCCGCCGGCCTGCGCGGCAATGGTCCGAGGAGGTCGCTGGGTCAGTCCTGCAGAAGGCCGATAATGTCGCGCACCGTCTTCATCGTGCCCTCGGCGATTGCGCGGGCCCGGTCGCCGCCATCCTTGAGCACGGCGTCGACATAGGCGCGGTCGCCCTCGATGCGGCGCATCTCGGAAGCGATCGGCGCCAGCTTCTCCACGGCAAGATCGGCAAGCGCCGGCTTGAACACGGAAAACTGTTGCCCGCCATACTCCTTCAGCACCTCTTCCTTCGAGATTTCCGCGAGGCCGGCATAGATGCCGACGAGATTTTCCGCTTCGGGCCGGCTTTCCAGCCCGTCGATCTCGCTCGGCAAGGCCTCCGGATCGGTCTTGGCCTTGCGGATCTTCTTCGAGATCGTGTCGGCATCGTCGGTCAGGTTGATGCGCGAGAGATCCGACGGATCCGACTTCGACATCTTCTTCGAGCCGTCGCGCAGGCTCATGATGCGCGCCGCCGGGCCGCCGATCACCGGTTCGGTAATCGGGAAATAGCCGTTCACCGTCTCTTCGCCGACCTGCATTTCGACGCCGACGCCAAGGGCGGCGATCTTCTCGGAGAAGTCGTTGTTGAATTTCTGGGCGATGTCGCGGGTCAGCTCCAGATGCTGCTTCTGGTCCTCGCCCACCGGCACATGGGTTGCGCGGTAGAGCAGGATGTCGGCGGCCATCAGGCTCGGATAGGCGAGCAGGCCGAGCGAGGCGTTCTCGCGGTCCTTGCCGGCCTTGTCCTTGAACTGCGTCATCCGGTACATCCAGCCGATGCGCGCCACACAGTTGAGGATCCAGGCGAGCTCGGCGTGCTGCATGACCCGCGACTGGTTGAAGACGATGTGCTTCTTGGGGTCGATGCCGGAGGCCAGGAACGCCGCAGTGATCGAGCGCGTCTGGTCGCCCAGATCCTGATACACGAGCTGCGCCGTCAGCGAATGCAGATCGACGACGCAATAGATGCAGTCGGACTGATCCTGGAGGGCGACGAATTTCTTGATGGCGCCGAGATAGTTGCCGAGATGCAGGTTGCCGGTCGGCTGGACGCCCGAAAAGACGAGTGGCTTGAAGGCGGACATTAATTCCTCATGGCTTGTGGAGGGCCGTTAAGCGTGCTTCCAAAAAGTTGCAGACTTTTTGGAGCCAACATGCGGCTGGATACCGCGCGCGGGGAAAGTCTTGCGACGGCGCGCTTATGGACGAAGCCGGTTGCGGGATCAAGAGGCGCGGACGAGCTGGCATGGGGGCATCGGTACGTTGACATTGTCGTACATAGGCTACATATTTCTAACTACATAAAGGAATGTAGCGGTGACTATCAATATCAACAACAAGGAAGCCGACAGGCTGACGCGCGCTTTCGCCAAAGCTGAAGGGGTCGGCATCACCGAGGCAATCGTGATCGCCATGCGCGAAGCCCTGGAGCGGCGGCGCAATCGCGAGACGCCGCTGGAAACGGCGGCACGACTGCGAGCCGAGTTTGGAATCAAGCTTAGCGAACAAGCGCGCAAACCGCTGCCGCAGTCCGTTTATGATGAACTTTCCGGCGACGACTGATGTTTGTCGACGCCGCCGCCATCGTCGCGATCCTGAGCAACGAGACGGAAGCCGAGCGATGCGCGCAGGCCGTCATGAAGGCATCGGCACCGTTCACGTCGGCGATAGCCGTTTGGGAGGCGGCGATGGCGCTCGCGCGACCAGAAAAGCTGGCGATTCCGGTCGCCAGAAGCGCGGAGATTGTAGACCGCTTTCTGGAAGAGCGGGCAATTGCCTTGCGCGAGCTTCCGCCTGCATCCGAGGCAACATCCCTGTCCGTCGAGGCCGCTGCGCGGTTTCGCAACAATGCTGTCCGCCTAAACATGGCGGACTGCTTCCACTACGCTTGCGCCCGATATTACGCCGTTCCGATACTTTCTACCGCCAACGAATTCCGACTCACGGATCTGGAGACTGTTCCCTGACGGGCGGTAGCGCCTTGGGTGAACGACGTTTCACGTTCCGCCGGATCATGCCGAAATCGGCGCCGCCCGTGACAAAGGCGGCGATGAAGTAGAGCGCCGCGCCTCCGGCGACCAGCCCAAGCACCGTCGTCGCCTTCACCACGAGCGGCGAGCCAGGCGCAATCTGCGCGGCAAAATGGCGCTCCGCGAAGTAAAGCGCCACGGCCATGATCACGGCGCAGAGCACCAGACGGGGAATGCGTCGCAAGAGCGGCACGTCGCGGCCCCAATGCCCGCGCCTGATCAGCATGGCGAGCAGCATCAGCGCGTTGACCCAGCCGGCGACGGCCGAGGCGACCGCGATGCCCGGCGCGCCCATCGACGGGAACAGGCTCAGCGCCGTCGCGACATTCACGCCGACCGAGATGGCGGCAAAAATCATCGGCGTGCGCGTGTCCTCGCGGGCGAAATAGCCGGGCGTGAACGCCTTGATCAAAACGAAGGCGGGCAGGCCGAGGCCGAAGATCGCCAGAATCGAGGCGACGATCGGCGTCGAGTGGTTGGCGGCGAAGGCGCCGCGCTCATAGACCAGCCGCACGATTGGCTCGGACATCACCCAGAGTGCCGCGGCCGCGGGCAGCGTCATGAACAAGGTGAACTCGACCGAGCGGTTCTGCAAATTGGCTGCCTCGACCAAATTGCCCGATTTCAGCGCCCGCGACAGTTCCGGCAACAGCACGATGGCGACGGCCACACCGACGACGCCGAGCGGCAGCTGGTAGATGCGGTCGGCATAGGCGAGCGACGATACGGCGCTGTTCTGCGCCGACGCGATCGCCGTGCCGATCAGCTGGTTGATCTGCGTGATGCCGCCGGTGATCGCCGCCGGCAGCGCCAGGATCAGCAGCCGCTTGACGTTGGGCGTCATCTTCGGCCGGCGAAAGCCGATCGAGATGCCGGCATTGCGCACCGCGATCCAGACGATGGCGAGTTGCACGATGCCTGCCGCCAGCACGCCCCAGGATAGGCCGAAACCGACATCATGCGCGTCCAGCCCGTGATACCAGGCATAGGCGAGCAGGCCGATCAGGATGATGTTGAGGAAGGCGGGCGCGATCGCCGCCGCGAAATAGCGGCGCAGCGAGTTCAGCATGCCGGCCATCATGGCGCCGAGCGACATGCAGATGAGATACGGGAACATGATCGTCGCAAGCCGGACGGTCGTCTCGAACTTGCCTGGAATGTCGGCAAAGCCCGGCGCCACCAGGTAGCGCACGATCAGCGGCATCGCCAGTTCCATCGCGATGGTCAGCGCCAGAAGCGCTGAGAACAGCACGCCGAACACTTCCTCCGAGAAGCGCTTGGCGCCGTCGGTGCCATGCTGCTCGATCTCCTTGGCGAACAGCGGCACGAAAGCGGCGTTGAAGGCGCCCTCGGCGAACAGCCTGCGGAAGGTGTTGGGAAACTGGAAGGCGGCGTTGAAGGCGTCGGCGACCGGTCCGGTGCCGAGTGCTGCCGCCATCAGCATCTCGCGGCCGAAGCCCAGCGCACGGCTCATCAGCGTGCCGGAGGCGACGGTGGCGAATTTCTTGACTAGGCTCATGCTGGGAACGACTGCCAGAAAAATTGCGTCAAATGGATGTCACTCGGCGGCCGCCTTGGCCTTGCCGTTGCGTTCGGACGAATTGCCTTCAAGCGTATCGATCAGCCGCTTGTGGATGGTGGCGGTGCGCGTCGGGCTGTCGATCTTCTGTCCGGTCAGGTCGGTGACGTAGAACGTGTCGATGACCTTCTCGCCGAACGTCGTGATATGCGCCGAGGCGATGTCGAGCGAAAGGTCGGAGAGCGTCCCGGTGATCTCGGACAGCAGGCCCGGCCGGTCCAGCCCCTCGACCTCGATCACCGAAAAACGGTTCGACAGCGTGTTGCGGATCTCGGCGCGCGGCGGAATCCGGAACGCCTTGGCGCCGCGCTTCGGCTTGGTGCGCTTCTCGATCATCTCGGGCAGCCAGCTCTTGCCCGAAAGCACGTCCTCGATCAGCCGGCCGACGCGTTCTGCGCGGCGGCGTTCGTCCTCGTCGCGGTCGAACTCCCTGGAGATCAGGATGGAGTCCAGCGCGCGGCCGTCCGAGGTGGTGAAGATCTGCGCGTCGACGATGTTGCCGCCCGCCGCGGCGCAAGCTCCCGCAATGATCGAAAGCAGGCGCGGATGGTCCGGCGCCAGCACGGTGATCTCCGTCACCGCCTCGAACTCATGCGTCTTGACCATGGTGGCGAGCTTCTTGCCGGCCGCATCCGCCTCGCGGATGAATTCGGCATGGCGAAGCTGGTCGGCAAGGTCAACCGCCAGAAGGTAATTCTCGTAGTGCTGCGCGACATAGCGCTTGCGCTCCTTCGCCGGCCAGGCGGACAGCGCCTCGGCCAGCCGCTCGCGCGCCGCGGCCGTGCGCTCGGCGCGCGAGACTTCCGAAAAGCCGCCCGTGAGGAGCAGTTCGGTCTCGTAATAGAGCGTGCGCAGCAACTGCCCCTTCCAGCCGTTCCACACGCCCGGCCCGACGCCCCTGATGTCGCAGACGGTGAGGATCAAAAGCAGCTTCAGCCGCTCGGCCGATTGCACGATCGAAGCAAAATCCTCGATCGTCTTGCGGTCGTTGAGGTCGCGCGTCTGCGCCGTCATCGACATCACGAGGTGGTTCTCGACCAGCCAGGCGACCGTCTCGGTGTCGGCGGCCGACAGCCCCATATGCGGGCAGATGCGCCGCGCTATCCTGGCGCCGGCTTCCGAATGGTCTTCCGGCCGGCCCTTGGCGATGTCGTGCAGCAGCACCGCGACATAGAGCGCCTCCCGGCTCTTTCTCAGGCTAGGCATCAGCGTGTGCGACAGCGGATGCACCTTCGCGCCGTCGCCGCGCTCGATCTCGGCCAGCACGCCGATGCAGCGGATCAAATGCTCGTCCACCGTATAGTGGTGGTACATCGAGAACTGCATCATGGCGACGATCTTGCCGAAGTCCGGGATCAGCCTGCCAAGCAGCCCCGCCTCGTTCATGCGCCTGAGATTGAGCTCGGCATTGCGGTCCGATGTCAGGATATCGAGGAACAGCCGGTTGGCCTCCTCGTCGCGCCGGAGCGACTTGTTGACCAGGCCGAGCGAACGGGTGAGCAACTTCAGCGCATCGGGGTGGAATTCCAGCCCATGCTTGTCGGCGAACCAGAACAGCCTCAGCAGATTGACCGGGTCGCGCTCGAACACGCTGTCGTCGGCGATGTTGATGCGGTGATTGTCGACGATGAAGTCGGACGTGCCGGCAAGCTTGCGCTTGCGCCGCGAGAAGGTGAGGAAGATGCGGTTGAAGCCCGGCACGTGCTTGGCCTGCTCTTCCTCGAGCGCCGCGCAGAAGATGCGGGTGAGGTCGCCGACATCCTTGGCGACGAGGAAATAGTGCTTCATGAAGCGCTCGACCGCCGACAGGCCGGGATGCGTCGTATAGCCCAGACGCTCTGCGATCTCGCGCTGGATGTCGAAATGCAGCCGCTCTTCCGCCTTGCCGGTAAGGAAATGCATGTGGCAGCGCACCGCCCAGAGAAAATCCTCGGCCTTCTGGAATTCGCGATATTCGGCCTCGGTGAAGACGCCCTTCTCGACCAGTTCCTCGCCGGTGCGCACGCGATAGAAATATTTGCCGATCCAAAACAGCGTTTGCAGGTCGCGCAGGCCGCCCTTGCCGTCCTTGACATTGGGCTCGACCAGATAGCGGCTTTCGCCGGCCTTGGCGTGGCGCTCGTCGCGCTCGGCGAGCTTGGCCTGCACATATTCTGGCCCGGTCGTGCGCACCACTTCATGGTCGAAACGGGTGAGCAGTTCTTCGTAGAGCTTCTGCTCGCCCCACAGGAAGCGCGCCTCGAGGATCGACGTGCGGATGGTGATGTCGCCGCGCGACAGCCTGAGGCACTCGTCGATGTTGCGGGTGGCGTGGCCGACCTTCAGCCCCATGTCCCACAGCATATAGAGCATGTATTCGACGATCTGCTCGCCCCATGGGGTCTGCTTGTAGGGCAGCAGGAAAAGCAGGTCGATGTCGGAGCCCGGCGCCAGCGTGCCGCGGCCGTAGCCGCCGACGGCAACGACCGCCATGCGCTCGGCCGCGGACCGGTTCTTGACCCGGTAGACATGGGTGGCGGCGAAATCATAGAGCGCCCGGATCAGATCATCCATCAGATGCGACAGCCGCTCGGCGCAGGCATTGCCGCCGCCGTCCTGCTTGAGCATGGCCTCGGCGATCTTTCGCCCTTCGGCCATCCTGGCCTTGAGCAGCTGGAGGACGGCCGTGCGGACAGCCGGTCCTGAACCGTCGCCGGCGCTCGCCGCCGTCAACGCGGTCAAGTCGCGGCGCAGCGCGTCGCCATCGATGATTTCGTCGAGTTTCAGGGAGATCTTTGCCATTCGGCGGCGTCTATAGCCTGTTTTCGAGGCGCTGTGTATGGGGGGCCTGCGGCGCGTTTCCGGCAGCGCGCGATGGACGCCACGCGAAGCCGGATGGCGAAAGCCGGAAAAATTCAAACCATCCCTTGACCTTCCAGTTACTGGAAGCACTACCTCCGCCTCAAGTTTGAAATTCAGAGACCTGGCATGACCGATTCCGACCACCACCATCATGCGCATGGCGGCGGCTGCTGCTCTGCGAAGAATATCGCGCCCGACACCGAAGCGGTGATTCGCGATCCTGTCTGCGGCATGACGGTCGATCCGGCGGCCGGCAAGCCGACGGCCGAGCATGGCGGCCGCACCTTTCATTTCTGCAGCGAGCGCTGCCGCACGAAATTCCAGGCCGAGCCGGAAACGTATCTTTCCGCCACCGATCCCGTCTGCGGCATGAGCGTCGACCGCGCGAGCGCGAAGCACTTCGTTCGCCATGAAGGGCAGGGCTTCTATTTCTGCTCCTCCGGGTGCAAGGCCAAGTTCGAGGCGGAGCCGGCAAAATACCTCGCTGGCCGGTCCGAGCCGCAGCCGATGCCCAAGGGCACGCAATACACCTGCCCGATGCATCCCGAGATCATCCGCGACAAGCCCGGCTCCTGTCCGATCTGCGGCATGGCGCTGGAGCCGATGGGCGTGCCGACAGGCGAGGAAGGCCCGAATCCCGAGCTCATCGATTTCACGCGCCGGTTCTGGGTCAGCGCGGTGCTCTCCGTGCCCCTCCTGGTCATTGCCATGGCGCCGATGCTGGGCTTGAGCTTCGAAACCCTGATCGACGGCCGCACGAAGACCTGGGTGGAACTGGCGCTTGCGAGCCCGGTGGTGCTGTGGGCGGCGTTTCCGTTCTTTCATCGCGGCTGGGAATCGATCCTTAACCGCAGCCCGAATATGTGGACTCTGATCTCGCTGGGCGTCGGGGCCGCCTACCTCTACAGCGTGGTCGCCGCCTTGTTCCCGGACATCTTCCCGCATCAGTTCCGCGGTCATGATGGCGCCGTCCCGGTCTATTTCGAGGCCGCCGCGGTCATCGTCGCGCTGGTTTTCCTCGGCCAGGTGCTGGAACTCAAGGCCCGCGAGCGCACCGGCTCGGCCATCCGCGCGCTTTTGGACCTTGCCCCGAAGACGGCGCGGCTGATCGGCGCCGACGGCTCCGAGAAGGACGTGCCGCTCGACAGCGTCAAGTCCGGCGACCGCTTGCGCATCCGTCCCGGCGATGCCGTGCCGGTCGACGGGATCGTCCTCGAGGGCCGCTCGGCGATCGATGAATCGATGATCACCGGCGAACCGCTGCCGGTCGAGAAGACGGAGGGCGACACGCTCACCGGCGGCACGCTGAACAAGAACGGCTCGCTGGTCATGCGCGCCGAGAAGGTCGGCGCCGAGACCACGTTGTCGCGCATTGTCGAGCTGGTCGCCAAGGCGCAGCGTTCGCGGGCGCCGATCCAGGGTCTCGCCGACCGCGTGTCCTTCTATTTTGTCCCGGCCGTCGTTCTGGTCGCGGTCCTGGCCTTCATCGCCTGGTCGATCTTCGGCCCCGAACCGAGCCTGATCTTCGCCATCGTCTCGGCGGTGTCGGTGCTGATCATCGCCTGTCCCTGCGCGCTCGGCCTTGCGACGCCGATGTCGATCATGACCGCCACCGGGCGCGGCGCGCATGCCGGCGTGCTGATCAAGGAAGCGGCGGCATTGGAACGTTTCGCTTCGGTCGACACGCTGATCGTCGATAAGACCGGCACGCTGACCGAGGGCAAGCCGCGGCTTACCGACGTCGTTCCGGTCGCGGGCATCGACGAGAACGAGCTGCTGGGCCTCGCGGCCGCGCTGGAAAAGGGCTCCGAGCATCCGCTGGCCGAGGCGATCGTCGAGGGCGCCGCCGCGCGCGGCCTGAAGCTGGCCGACGCGGTCGATTTCGAAGCCATCACCGGCAAGGGCGTTTCGGGCACGGTTTCGGGCAGGAAGGTCGCGCTCGGTAATGCGGCCATGATGGCGGACCTCCGTGTCGCAACGTCGGCGGCCAATGCCGAGGCGCTGCAGGCCGAAGGCAAGACGGCCATGTTCGTGGCTGTCGAGGGCAGTTTCGCCGGTATTGTCGCCGTCGCCGATCCCGTAAAGGCGACGACAGCCGAGGCGATAAGGGCGCTGCACGACAAGGGGCTGCGCATCATCATGGCGACAGGCGACAACGAGCGCACGGCACGAGCGATCGCCGGCAGGCTCGGCATCGACGAGGTCCGCGCCGGGTTGCTGCCGGATGAGAAGGGCCAGCTGGTCGAGGAGCTGCGTGCCAAGGGCGCCGGCGTCGCCATGGCCGGCGACGGTGTCAACGACGCGCCGGCGCTGGCCGGCGCCGATGTCGGCATCGCCATGGGCACCGGCGCCGATGTCGCGGTCGAAAGCGCCGGCATCACGCTGGTTAAGGGCGACTTGAATGGCATCGTCAGGGCACGCACGCTCGCCCAGGCGACGATCCGCAACATCCGCCAGAACCTGTTCTTTGCCTTCCTCTACAACGTGCTCGGCGTGCCGGTCGCGGCCGGCGTGCTCTATCCGCTCACCGGCACGCTTTTGTCGCCGATGATCGCCGCGGCGGCGATGAGCCTGTCATCGGTCTCCGTGATCGGCAACGCGCTGCGGCTGAGAACGTTGAAACTCTGAGCAAGACCCCCAGATACGAAATCCAACAGAAGGAGACCTGAATGACCCTGGCCAAGAAAATCGTGCTGCTGCTGATGGCGGCCGGAATGCTGCTCGCCGTGTTCCTCGAAAGCGTGCCGGCCTCGTCGGAGGAGATGAAGCACGACATGTCCAAGATGGCGATGGGCGCCCAGAGCCCGGCCACCGTCGGCTACGAGAAGGCGATGAAGAAGATGCACAAGGACATGACGATCAAATACACCGGCAATGCCGATGTCGATTTCGTCCGCGGCATGATCCCGCATCATCAGGGCGCCATCGACATGGCCAAGGTGGTGATCGCCAATGGCAAGGATCCGGAAATCCGCAAGCTCGCCGAAGGCGTCGTCGCGGCACAGGAAGCCGAGATCAAGCAGATGCAGGACTGGCTCGCCAAGCATCCGGCGAAATAGTCACTGCGGGAAATCCGGGCGGCCAGCCGGCGTCGGTCTGGATTTCCGGCTGTGGCTGTGCTGCGATCCAGCCTTACGCGGAGAACGCCATGCCCTCGTCGATCAGAACCTTGAAGCTGCCGTCGGGCGAGACCGTCCCGGTGCTGGGCCAAGGCACCTGGAAGATGGGTGAGGACCGGCGTCGCCGCGCCGATGATGTCGCGGCGCTGAAGCTTGGGCTGGACCTCGGCATAACGCTGATCGACACGGCGGAAATGTATGCCGATGGCGGCGCCGAGGAGGTGGTGGCGCAAGCCATCGCCGGGCGCCGCGACGAGACCTTCCTGGTCTCCAAGGTGCTGCCCTCCAACGCCTCGCGCGCCGGCGTGAAGCGCGCCTGCGAGAGCAGCCTGAAGCGCCTCGCTACCGACCGCATCGATCTCTATCTGCTGCATTGGCCCGGCAGCGTGCCGCTGTCCGAAACCGTCGAGGCGTTCGAGGCGCTGAAGTCGCAAGGCAAGATCCGCCACTGGGGCGTCAGCAATTTCGACACCGACGAGATGGAGGACCTTGTCGGGCTGCCGTCCGGCGCCAACGTCCAGACCAATCAGGTGCTCTACAATCTGTCGCGGCGCGGCCCGGAATTCGACCTTGCGCCGTGGTGCGTGAAGCGCGGCATCCCGCTTATGGCTTATTCGCCGGTCGAGCAGGGTGCGCTGGCCCGCAATGCCCGGCTGGAGGCGGTCGCTGCGCGCCACAACGCAACCGCCGCGCAGATCGCGCTTGCCTGGGCGATGGCGCAGGAAGGCGTCATCGCCATTCCGAAGGCTGCCCGCCAGGAGCATGTCCGCCAGAACGCCGCCGCGCTCGATATCCGATTGACTGCGGAGGATTTCGCCGAGCTCGATCGCGCCTTCCCGCCGCCGACGCGCAAGCGCGGTCTGGAAATGATTTAGTGGCACTGCACAGGGATGTTTATCGGCCGGCTCTGTTGCATGGCAGGCGGCATGCGCTGGAGATTGGCCGAAACGCCCATCGCGATCGTCATTCCAGGGCGGAGCAGCCGCGAAGCGGCGTCGCGGAGACCCTGGAATCCATTCCGTGAC
>NZ_VFWS01000153.1:0-10458 GCF_006443065.1 Mesorhizobium sp. B1-1-5
GCGGGGTGGAGCAGCCCGGTAGCTCGTCAGGCTCATAACCTGAAGGTCACAGGTTCAAATCCTGTCCCCGCAACCAATTCTATCATAAATCAATAACCGTCCCGGTCTAACCGGGGCGGTTTTTGCGTTTGGGAGGCGCGAGTTTCCTTTGATACACATGAAGCTGGTGAGGCGGGTGCTAAAACTGTGCTGACCGGGCATCCTTGTCGTCCGAATCAAAGGATGCGCTATGGGCCAGGTTCTGCATGGGAGCGCCACGACGACAGAGGCGGTCCGTCGAGCGATACAGCATAGTCAAGAGAGCCTGAGGGCGCTGGCCAAGCGCTACGGGATCAACCAGAAGACAGTCGGCAAGTGGAAGAATCGGACCTCGGTCGCTGATCTGCCGACCGGCCCGAAGGAACCGCGGTCGACGGTGCTGTCGGTCGAAGAAGAGGCCGTCATCGCTTTCCGGCGCTACACGCTGCTGCCGTTAGACGACTGCCTCTATACCCTGCAGCCAACGATCCTAGCCGGCCCCGTTGATGCCCATTTGCCATCTAGGGCAGAAAGGGAGATATCTCAGCGGGCCTACCTGCGCAGCATCAAGTTTAGTGCTGTCGTGGTAAGTAGGTGCTGCCGCAGATCGCACTCTTGCGTTGTATAGGGCCATTCCACAGTTTTCAGATACGGGCAATTGCGCATTGATCCGCAGCAGGCCACGCCGCTGATGCCGGCCTCGAATTCATAGTCGGCCAAGCCTTTGCGCCGGGCGCGCTCATAGCCAAGTAGCCGCTGGAACAGGGCGGAACTCCGTAAGCGGTCGTGCGTCGTTTTGGAAAAGGCCGCAAGCTGCCCGTCATGGATCGCAAAATACTCGTCCGCGATCCCGAGCTTCTCGGCAAGTCCGAGCGCGAGGGCGTGAAAGCGCCCGGCGTCTCCATGATCCAGGCCATTGTAAAGCGGCCACAAGCCCGTCGCATCCGCAACGGACTGGCACATTACATATTGGGCAAGGTCGTGCCACCAGCGCTCGGCGGCAGCCTGGCTTGTAGCCATCGCCGGACGGAGGCTCATACAGAAGCTTGAATCCGGAAATATATGACGCTCCGGGCACTGTCGCGGCAGACGCGTTCCGGGCACGGCTTCCGAAACGGTGGGATAGCGACCAAGCGTGATCCGAAGCGCGAGGCCACCAATATGCCAAACCGTGCCGGGAAGGTGGGCTGCGCCCTCAATACAATCCGGCCCAACGTGGTCGGTAAAAACCACGTTGGAAGCGCATCAACGAGGCTCATTCCGTCTTCCCGTGCCCGTAGGCCCGCATCGGCGTTGGCGGTGTACGAGCCGCGGAAGGCGGAGCCGCAGCGGTAGCGGTCACCGCCGCGACGGTGGCTGAAGCACCGGCGAGAAGGGTCAACGCGGCCGGATAATTCAGGCCGCGGGCTGCCTGACCGCCTGCGAAGAGCCGGCGGACATGGGTATCGGCCGCTGCGTAGGCGGCATCGCCGATGTTCGTCTCCGATCCATTGCACACAGCCTGGATTTCCTCGGACCGGCATGTGGCGCGGCTCGAGGCGCAGCGGACACTAGAATCGCCGATCAGCCCCAACCGGGCAATTGGAGTTGGCCCGAGTTCGATGCCGATCGCAATCCCGAGTTCGCCAATATTGGGCAGGATCGTTCGGCAAAGATCAAATGACGACCGGATTGCAGCCGCCGCCAGCACCGCAGAACGGACCGTGCCACGTTCATCCGTGTTGCGCCCATCGCCTTCGGCCATCAGCGCGTGGAGGCAATCACCGATATATCGTACCTTACGGCCATCGAAATCGTCCCGGGCGACGTAGTTCATCTCACCGCGCAGAACGTGCAGGTTTGCAACAGCCTCGGCCACGGTGCCGTTCTGCATTGCTTTGTCGACGTAGACGGTGAAACCGGCAATGTCGGCGAAGATCGAAGCCAGTGGCATGCGGATTGAGTTACTCGGCGGATGATCCGCGTAGTCGATGGTGCGCAGCGGGGGCTGCCGATAGTGGAAGGTGAACTCGGCATTGCGTCCGCCACTAGAAGTGTCGGCCAAGGCGCGCCGGGCGCTGAAAGCTTCAAATGCTTCATCAACCCGGGATCTGGCTGATGCCAACCGGCCGTCTGTCACGATGTCCCGGTTCAACATCGCCGTTTCGTAGAGAGCGTCGACGGATACAGGATTTTCCGGCCGAGAAGCGGCCAGGACGGCGCGCGCACGGTCCGTTAGATAGATGCCCTCCGCCGCGCCGACGGCGCGCTTGGCTGCGTGGTTGGCAGGTGAGCCGATGAAGAGCGGCTCGAGTTCACCGCGACGGCCGCTGTTGATTGCAACGGCCGGCCCGGTATCGATGCCGATCCGCACGCCAGTTTGGAACTCGCCACCATAGCGGTCCGACAAGCGCGCGACCATCTCGCGAAAAGACGCCGCGAAGGCTTGGGCAATCTCAAGACGCTGGATCTCGTTTTCTGCACCAGTTGGCGTCAGAACGACCGCGTGCAGGCGGCCGCCATGGAAATCAACACGCTGGATGCCGAATGCAGTGATCAGACGGTCGCAGGCTTCGTAATGACCGTGCAGGAACTGCATCGACCGACGGTGGCTCGCTTCGGTTTCACGACCATCATCGAGTAGCCGGTCATTGAATCCGGTCAAATTGGCGTAGACGTGTACGCCGTGGGTCAAGATGGCGCGGTTGAGTGGCACGGCAAAGATGGGTTCGTTAAAGCGTTGACCGCGTGAATGCGCTTGGTCCCTTAGGAGCGTACGCTCAGTGAGATAGGTGCCGAGGTCACGGACGCCGATCGCAGCGACCGGAGCTGACGTCTGCAGTTGTGCGATGCGACTGCGGGCGCGAAGTTCGTTCCAAGATGACATGTTCGCCCCCTTAGCGACGGACGCCGACTTCGGCGATGTGACGACGGATTTCGGTGACCGTCGGCCCGATCCGACTGTCGATCGAACCCGGTCCAGTTGCGCGGTACGAGAGCGTGGTGAGGCCGCGAAGATCTGAAGCGAGTTTGACGTGTCCGTCACGCGGCTCGACAAGGATGGAGCGTTGCCGGCCGAGATTGCCCATGAACAGGCCGAGCTCGAACGTGACATTGTCGCGCGGCACAAGCGCATCGGTTCCGCGCGTTGCGACAAGGTCGTCGCCATGCAGGACTGCAATCGCGAAATCGCTTGCCTCGACGGCGGCGGCAAGTGAATCGACGGGATAGACCGATGTCCGGAAGACTCCATCGGTCCAAACGGTCGTAAGCATGCTGTCGTGTGAGAGGGCCAGCTGGATGGCCCGCGCTGTTTCAAGTGCTTCGACCGATGAGATAATGAAGATGACCGGCTGCTCATTGGCGGGGCGGACGAGCGCGTTCCGCTGCACAAGCCGCTTGTTTGCTTCGACCAGAAGGCGGCGCCAAACTTCAGGTTTGGCCTTCGCAAGCTCATGGATGCGGCCTTCAGGAACACGGAGCGCGACGCCATCTTCGACGACAACGACGTCGGCCGATCGGGGCTGCGACGGGTCCGCCGCCGAAATTTCACCCACGTGGTCGCCGGCCCTGCGGTGATTGACGCGGACGCCTTTCACATCGATCCCGACCAGCCCTGAAATGATGAAGTAGATGTCTGTGTCGTCGCCCCCAGCACGGATGATCGCCTCGCCGGAAATCAGCGGGATAACGGTGCCCGCTTCAACGATGGCTTGGGCAAGCGTTTCGTCGCCGCCCCCAATCGTCGAACGAGCGATCACGTCGGCCATGCGTCGCATTCCATCAATGCCGTCAAAACGCTTCGTCAATACACCCATAAATGATCTCCTATAAGCTTGGGCAAGCCACGACTCGGGCATGCCAGCAAATTTGCTGGCAACCATATAGCGACGAAATCGACGCTTGCCAACATTTTTGATGGGATGATAGGGTGTTCCCAAGGAAGTTGGTCACCTGGAGTTACAACGTATTGAAAACATTCAGATTTAATCCCGGCTTTCAGACCGACGATGAAGCTGTCGCGAACTTCGTCGTTCGCCAACGCGAGTTCAAAGAGGTTCTCGACGCACTGTCATCGCCGGACGAAGACCATCACAGGGTCCTTGTGGTGGCACCGCGCGGTGCTGGCAAGACGACGTTGCTTCGCCGTGTCCTTGCCGAAGTTAGGGCCGACTTATTCCTACGTGAAACGTGGATACCAATCGTTCTGGGCGAGGAAAGCTACAGCGCGACCTCGCCAGGCGAATTCCTTCTGGAGTGCCTTTATCATCTCGCACAAGACGATAACCACCGTTCGCTTGGGCCGAAGCACCACCATGCGATGGAAATCGATGACGAAGCAGAACTTCAGTCCTTCTGCCTCGAAGCGTTGACGCGCATTTCGTCTGACGCGAACAAGCGTCTTCTGATCATGGTGGAGAATTTCCACATCATCCTGCGCGACCAAATCGGGAAGCATGCCGGCGACTTAATCGACTTGCTAGCGCGAGGGGAGCTTTTCGGAGTGCTAGCCACATCGGTGAAAAGCAAAGGCGATGAAGATACGGTCGAGTTCAGGGGCGAATTCCGTTATATCTATCTCAAGCCGCTATCTCTTTCTGAGTGCCAGAAACTCTGGGAGGCCCTGACGAATCGAAACGTCGAACAGTCACGGATACGGCCGCTTCAAATTCTCACCGGGGGGAGCCCGCGCCTTCTCCATATTCTGGCGGCGTTCATGAAGACGCCTTCTCTACATGACCTTATGGAGAACCTAAGCTTTTTGATCGATCAGAATACGGAATACTTCAAGAGCCAACTTGATGCGCTGCCGAGTCAGGAGCGAAAAGTATTTGTTGCGCTTCTGGAGGCGTGGGATCCGAGTTCTGCCAAACAGATCGCATCCAGCGCGAGGGTAACCATCAACGTCGCATCCGCGATGTTGAATCGACTTGCAGATCGCGGCGCGGTCGTCAAACAGCCGGGGGGCGGCCGGGTTGTTCTCTACAACGCCGCGGAGCGATTGTTCAACATCTACTACCTGATGCGGCGTCGAAGTCATCCGTCAAGCCGGGTGCGTGCACTCGTCGCCTTCATGACGCAGTATTACGACCGCGACGAACTCGTGGACACGACGACGTTGCTCGTTCTCGAAGCCTGCGGAGTCGCGCCATCACGCAGATCAGACTATCACAATGCGTTCAGCGCTATCCTGCTGGACCAGCCCGAGCCCATTCGCAGCGAAATCCTGAAGCGGACACCGCCGGACTTCTTGCAATCGTTACGAAGCGACCCCTCGGTGGCGCACCATGCCTCGCTGCAACGCGATCGGTCGGACGACAGTGAGTTTGAAGAAAAACTGGCGCGGGCCCGGGCGCAGATCTCTGATGACAATATCGTTGAGGCAAAAGCTTTGCTCCGTGAAGCAATGGAACTGCAGCCCGGCGATTTCCGGCCATGGGTGTCATTTGCGTTCGCGGAAATGGCCGACCGCAACCCGGACGGCGCGATTGAAAGCGGCAAAAGAGCTGTTGAGCTTGCGGACGAGAATCCGGTTCCGCACATGGTGCTCGGCATGATCTTGCGGCAACTGGATCAAAACGATGATGCGGAACGTGAACTGCGGGCTGCCCTTGCGCTAGACCCGGCCATATCGCTTGCGTTGACGGAACTCGCGAAAATCGAGCACGACCGTGAGAACCTCGACGAAGCTAGGGACCTCTTCGAACGCGCACTAACGCAAGCCCCCCTCTACGGTTCGGCCGCATCACGGTACGCCTTTATCCTGTCTCGAAAAGGCGACAGCGGGCGCGCTGAGAGAATTCTGCGCGATGCTCTTGCCGAGGACAAGGATGATGAGCCGGCACGGCACGCGTTGGTCAACTTGCTTTTCGAAGATGACCGTGTCGAGGAAGCGGCCGAGGTGTTGCGTATCGCGGCCGAAAGCGGCGGCGATGACGCACCTTGGTTCGACTACGGCGCATTTCTTCTCAACGTGCTTAAACAGCCGGAACGAGCTGTTGAGACGATCGAGCGTGCGCTGTCGAACAATATACAGGAACCGCGCCTATACACCCTGCTTGCGCGCGCAACGCAAAAAGCTGGCGGTACGTCCAAGCAGATTTTGGCGATCGCCGACCGGCTAGCTCAGACCCATGGAAAGACCGAGGAGGTCCTTGTTGCTGAAGGTCAGATTCGACAACGCGCGTCCGACTTGGCCGGTGCGGAAGCTGCCTTCCGCGCGGCGTCGTTTGCGCCAGATGCAAGCGGACTGCCGTCCGTGCTTCTCGGCCGACTTTTGTCGGGGATCATGGGCCGCACCTCGGATGCCGCGGAGGCATTTGAGACCGCCCACCGCGTGGATGGCGCCGTACACTGCGGCCCGCTCAAGGAACTGGCTGAACTCCGAGTGCACCAGGGTAACGACCCCGAAGCGGCGGTTCTTCTGGAACAGGCACTGGCGATCAACCCGCAATGTGAATGTAGCCTGGTCTTGCAGGCGGAAATTGCGGGCCGGAGCGGCGACCGCAATGTAGCACGCGAAATCTGTAATCGGGCGCTAGAAATCAATCCGGCAAATGTCGCGGCGCTTACCGTTCTTGCGAGAATATCCGATGAACGTGACGCGGCAGAACTTATCGAGCGGGCAATTGCAGTCGATGCCGGCGATCCACAAGCCCTCCTTGCCCGTAGCAGGTTGCATGACCGAAAGATCACCCAGAGGATCAAAGATGCGAAGGACGCGTTATCCAAGGACCGCCGTCTAATCGATGCCCACATCGAACTGGCGGCCTTATACGGACGCGAAGGTGACAGGCCGCGGGTCGTGAGACATCTGAGCGCAGCGTTCCAAGGTGTGGGAATGCGCATGGAGGTGATCCCCGCGCTGGTCGGCTGTACGATACAGCTGCTTGCACAGGGATTCCTGACTGAGATCGAAGCGCTGCTAAGTTCAGACCTTGCCAGTTCCGTTGAACCGCTTGCCGTTGCGGTTCTCAAGTACAGCGGCAAGAAGCCGGTCGTGGCGAAGGAGGTCGAAGAAGTTGCTGACGATATTCTGAAACGGATTTATGCGGCGACAAGGACGGCTCCGCAGGAGCCAGACCTATTGAGTCTATGATGTTGCAGCGACAAGAGGCAAGCATCGCTGTCGGATTACAGCGAGGCCCGATCCTGCAGATCGTCTACAAGCGTCAAGCAGCTAGAACGTGCGCGAGGTCTCCCGTCGCGACGAATAATCGTCATGGTCCTGGAGGCTAGCGGGCGACTTGGTGAAGCTCGGAATGCGGCGAGGCATTGAAGAACCCCGTCCGGCAGGGATTCCATCTGTTCATGCTGCTTTCTGGCCATCGCCCTGAAGCGATCCGGAAGGCGCGGGTCGAACACGTCGATTTTCGCGCGTGTTTTGCACTTACCCAGGCCGAAGGGCGGCGAGATCAAAGCATTAGACATAGTGCTATCGAACGCCATGATCCGCTGTCTGGTTCGAGTCATCCGCATTGGTCCAGCCGTCTATGGAGAGCAATCGCGTGACTGGCTCTTCCCGGCCGATAGCGAAAGTGGTCACATGGCAGAACACAAGGAAAAGCGTGACGACCTGGCGAAATGGGGCAACGACTTGCGGCAGACTTTCCGCACGATCGCACAGGCCACCGGCGTTGCCGAGCTTGACGTGCACCTTCTGATGAACCACTCGATCCCAGGTCTCAATGCCGGCTACATCACACGCAACAAACTGCTGAGCGATCATCTGCACCAACAGCAGGAGGCGATCTCACGTCGGATGCTCGAAGCTGGGCGGCCGCATGAGAACGAGCCGGAGCGTCTCCCTGCCGCCTGGCCCGCGCTCCCAGGGAGGTGGCATGCTTGATGAACTGATGAGCGGCAAGGCATAACGACTCAAGACATTTCAGGCGCAGTGCTACCGCATTGCTAGGCCTATCCGTTGCCGGGGCGGAATCTTGCGGAGGCTGATTGACCAGGAAGGAACCGAACCTGCCCCGGCTAACTAGCGCTCGCCTATACTAGAAAAAAAGTTTTCATCGGTCCCTAATACACCCATTGCAAAAAAGCCGAAATATGGATTACTCTCGGCTTGGGTATTGGGTGAAGTGGAAACAATCCGAGTCATCCTGCATCACCTCCTGATTCTCTCACTGGCAGGTCTTCCGAGCATGGGCAGGTTTCTAGGAACTAACTCCTCGTAGTTACTTTCGCTTGAGCCTCGAACATAGGCCACCGTCCGGCTGGCCGACTGGCAGGTCTTCGCCGGTCCGGCTCAATTAGTTGCTCTCTCCGTTTGCCTCGGGCCTATGGCTTCGCCCTCCCCTCACTCGCAACGACTGTTGTTCCTATGTCCGGCCCGTTGTGCATGATGAAAAGCCCATTACCGTCAAACGACGATCACATCGGACGTGGACATATCCGAATGAAAAGGCCGATATCCCAGAGCGAGGAGCGCCCATCTCCTCCATTCAAGATTCGCGCAACGTCTCCAGGGCGGCTGTGGGGTATCAAGGAATGGACGCCCGAGGAGCTTCGAGTCATTCTTGTTTCCTACTCGGAGCGGTTCCCAGAGGAATGGGTAGCCTATCTCGGCTCCGAAAACGATAACGGCTTCATTTCCAATGCAATGAACGCCCACATTTGCTCATTCATTGAAGGGCTATTTCCTGGCTTCCACCCGAAGCAATATCGCGCTGGAGCCGTGGATTTTCGCTTCGCGAATGACAGTTCCTTCCATTTTCGGTTGTGGCAACCCGAAAACAGGTACCAGCGTCGAAAAAAATGGCTGGCGCAGATCAAAACGGGGTCACGGAGCCGTAATGGAGGCTGCGAATGGACTGACGAGCAAACAGAGACCTTTCTTGAATATATGGAAAAAACCTGCCCGGATATCTGGAGTGCATACCGCGATTCTTACAATGAAGTCGGATTCTTGGGTGTTGGCACTATCCAAGCGGTGAAGACCCACGTTGCTGAAGTATTTTCTCTCCCAGAGGATTGCGACTGCGGAACGATTATGTTCGGACTCCGGGAGTTGGCCAATCGTCGTTACGAATTCGAGATGCTGAAGCCAGAAAATAATAAGAAGCGAGATGTACTTGAAAACGAATGGTTCAATAATTGGCGTGGCCGGATAACCTTCGATGAGTGGCGCGAACAACTGAGACGACGTAGTATAGATAACTGAGACTGGCGTGCACACTACGACAACTGACGTCGGATCGCGCTTGGGGAGCGGCGAAAATGAGCAAGACGATCTATCTTGATACAGATGCGATAGTCAACGCAATCAAGGCTGGTATCCAGGCTGGCGATGCAACTGCTGTGCTGGACCTTTGGAGCCAATACGCGCAAAGCATAGGCGCGGAAATCAAGGTAACAGATGTTGTTCTCGACGAGCTCGGTGACGGGGAGCAAGGACAGGTTTTTGGCGATTGGATGAACCAAAACGGCGTCGCCGAGGTGGAAACCGGCCTTACCGGCGACTCCGCTGACCTCGGCGAGAAGTCAATAGCTGCGGCTATTTTGAACGACATGGCCAGCTCGGGGAGCGTTCTCTCGGATTATTCAGTTATTTCGGATAATAAAGCAGAGTTAGGCGACGCCAATTGGGTCAAGACAAACTTCGACATCGGCGATCGACTTGATGCCGTTGATTTTATAAATGACAATGTCATCCATAGCTCAGACGCTTTGAATGCCGCTGCAGCCAGCACCGGCATGAGTTACGCTGATTACGCCGAACTTGTCGCGGGGTATCAAGCAAATCCGTCATTTAATCCGGAATCGCCAAACTACAATAAAAGCCAGGGGTTCTTTGATGAAGGTCAATATAATGGGTTCGGAAATCTTCTAGACAGTTCGGATGGGAGTGGTCCTGTTAAGTTCGGAGGGTTTGACGTTCACAGCGGGTTAGTGCCATCGGGCATGCAGGATTTGGTGAATTCGCTGGCGGGCGACGTCAACGCCCTCAACGGTGCTCTCGGTTATATCGGCGGGGTTCTTCTGGGTTTGGAAGCCCTGAAGGGTTTGTACGATGCCCGGCAAGCTTACCTTAGCGGGAACGTTCCCCTTGGAGATCAAATACTGAAGAATCTTTCCGGTCGGCTGACCGGCTCGGTCGTTGGTGCTGAAATAGGTGGGGCCATTGGCAAAATGCTTGGCGCATATCTTGCCGGCATTGCCGACGATGCGCTGCTGGTCGCAATCGGTGAGGGTGTGCTCGATGGGGCGCTCCTCGGTACAGAATTTGGGCCTCTAGGGATGGCCGCGGGTGCACTCGTCGGCGCGCTTGCTGTCGGCTATCTCGGTTATACGAATGGCCCGGATATGGCTCAGCACATTTCAGACGCGATCGGGGAGCTTTCGAAGACGCTCTCAAATTGGGCTCACGAGCTAGGAGGCGGGTGGGGGGCCGGGACTGGCGGGACGGGGACGGGAACCGGAACAGGCACAACGGGAGGTGGCGGCGGTTCA
>NZ_VFWS01000154.1:0-10418 GCF_006443065.1 Mesorhizobium sp. B1-1-5
CTTGGGGAGAGGTCGGATTGCCCCGAATTGCCCTTCGCAATTCGGTTGGCAATCCGGGTGAGGGGGCGCTTGCCCAGCCCTGTGAAGCAATCGTCAAAAATGCATCCAATTCCTCAGGCTCGTCCAGGTCTTCCTGTCGAGCCTGTAACGCTCGACCGGCACCTGGCCCGCGACGATCGAGTTCAGCATGCCCTGGCCGGCATACTGGAAGCCGCATTTGTGGATGACCCGGCGCGAGGCCGGATTGATCACCCGGGTCGAGGCATGCAGCACCTGGATCGAGGTCCGCTGGAAGGCGAGGTCGACCAGGGCGTGCGCGGCCTCGGTGGCATAGCCGCGCTTCCAGTAAGGCTCGCCGATCCAGTAGCCCAGTTCCAGGCCGCGATCGGTGGTGTTGAGCCCGGCGCAGCCGACGAAGGTGCCTGTATCCTTGAGCGTCAGGGCATAGACGATGCCGACGCGGCGCGACGCCGCCATGGCGAGGAAGGTGCGGCCCTCGGCCTCGCCATAGGGATGCGGCATGCGGGCCAGCATTTCAGCGACATGCCGGTTGTCGGCCAGCGTGACGAGTTGCTCGAGATCGCTCTCTCGCGGGGCGCGCATGCCCAGACGCTCGGTGGCCAGCACCGGGCAATCGATCGCGTAACTTTCGTCTTCGGTGTCTTCCGCTTCGGCAACCATTTTAGTCCTCCAGGGCAAGAAAAAATGAAAAGGAGAGAGGGCAAACCCATCTCTCCTGATCCTTTTCCTGGCCTGGCCAGACACCGGTTCCCGAGATGGGCGCCGGTGTTATGGTGCGGAACCGGCTACTCCGCTGCTTTGGTAATCGGGTTCACCGATACGTAGGTTCGGCCGTTGGCTTTCTTGTTGAAGGTGACTGCGCCGGCTTCGAGCGCAAAAAGGGTGTGGTCCGTGCCCATTCCGACATTGACGCCGGGATGCCACGAGGTGCCGCGTTGGCGGATGATGATGTTGCCCGGGATGACGGCTTCGCCGCCGAACTTCTTCACGCCCAGACGCTTGGAGTGCGAATCGCGACCGTTGCGCGACGAACCGCCAGCTTTCTTGTGTGCCATCTAACTAACTCCGATACGCCGCAAGGGCGTTTGAATGGTCTTATGAACGCGTTCGCGTTCCGTTTCAAGTCCGTACCGGCGACGATCGTCGCCGGAAAAATTACTTCTTCGCCAGTTCCTTGGCCTGCTCGCGCCAGTCCTTGATCTGGTCGGCGCTGAACGGCATGTGCTCGTCGATCTTGGCGACGTCCTTGTCGGACAGCTTGGCGAGCTGCGCGAAGGTGACGATGCCCTGCTCGGCGAGATCCTTCGCCGCGACCGGGCCGATGCCCTTGATCACGGTCAGGTCGTCCGGCTCGCCCTTCGGCGCCTTGAACAGCGGCGCAGCCTTTGCCTCATCGCCGGAAGTGGCCTCAGCCTTGGGCTCCTTCTTGGCCTTGGCCTCGTTCGGAGCGGCTTCGGCCTTTGCCTCGGCGGCGACTTCCGCCTTGGCTTCGGGGGCCTTGGCCTCTGCCTTGGCGGCCGCCTTCTTCGACGGCTTGGCGCCGCCCAGCAGGATCTCGGCGATCCGGACGGTGGTCAAAAGCTGGCGGTGGCCGATCTTGCGGCGCGAATTCTGGCGGCGGCGCTTCTTGAAAGCGATGACGGTGCGGTTCTTGCCCTGCTCGACGACTTCCGCCGTGACCAGAGCGCCATCGACGAACGGCGCGCCGAAGGTGACATTCTCGCCCTCGCCATGCGCGAGCACATTGCCGATCTCGACGATGTCGCCGACCTTGGCTTCGAGTTTCTCGATCTTCAGGAGATCGTTGGCGGCGACGCGATACTGCTTGCCGCCCGTTTTGATGACTGCGAACATTTTTTGCCTTTCGCTGTTCGGTCGGCCTCGATGAACCGCGTCAGGCGGTTCGGCCGTCTTTTTGTCAGTCTGCGGGTTCAAAAAACAAGCGGCGCGGAAGAGCCTCCACGCCGAATGCGGGCTGTCCCTAACCGAAGGTTGCGCCGGAGTCAAGGCAAGCGGCTTGTGCTTGGGGCGGCCTGTCCTTGGAGAGAGGCAGCGAGCGACGTTGCCGGCAAATATCGGTCCGTCCCGTCGCAATCGCTTTTCGCGGAAGCCGGAAATCGGTGGAATAGGGCCTTGTAACCGGAGCGGTCAGCCGTTATCAAGTGCGCCGCGCCGGCAACGGCCGACCATGACCTCGCGGAGAGGTGGCAGAGTGGTCGAATGCACCGCACTCGAAATGCGGCATACTCGCAAGGGTATCGGGGGTTCGAATCCCTCCCTCTCCGCCATCCTGCTTCGCGCTGCGCGCTTCGCAGGACAGGTCCAGCGAATTCTTTTCCGCGCCAAGCAGGATGCCCTCCGAAGCTTTAGCGAAGGAAGGCGGCCTGGGAGCTGTCTGCATTCTTTCACCCGCGCCACGTCGGCCTCGCGAATGAAATTTCGAGCCTTCACGTGACAAAAATCCGACCGTGATCGATAGTAGTATGATCTCGGCGAGTCATTGCGCAGGCCCATTCGACATGCGCTCGGGGCGAAATCCAAGAATGTCCGGTCGCGGCTTCACAACGGGGGACAAGATGATCGCGCGAACAATCGCGGTTGCCCTTGCAATCGCCTTTTCGCTTTCACCGTCGCATGCGCAACCGCAGCATCGTCTGCCAAGCGGTTATAAATGGGGCCGCTGCCTGCTTGTCGTTCATGGTCAGACCCGCATCTCCGGAAGATGCTCCTACCAAATCGAGAAGGGTGGCGATTTCAATATCCAGGGGCCTCGTCAGGTTTTTGCGGGCATCGATTATCCCGACACTCACAGCGGGGCCGGTGAGATGTCGAAGGATTACTGGGCCGTCGTCTACAAGGACGGCGATCTTTGGGCAGGCTATGCGAACGCTGACATTCGCGACACGCACGGCGAGGCAGGCGATTGGGGAGAGCTTCGCCGCGAAGGTGCCTGCTATGTCGGGAAGGATGTCAAGGTGTGCCTTTGGCGTTAGCCGGCTCCCTTGCAAGAACTATCCCAGCGCCACCAGGCGTTCGAGGAAACGCCCCTTCCCGGCATGGCGCTCCCGGATCGACTGAAGCCGGAGACGGAAGTCCTCGGTGCTGCCCTGTTTTTCGGCAAGTGCCAAGAGATCAGAAAGGAGCGCCGCCGCCTTGTCGTAGCCGGCGGGGTTGCGCCGCCCGATCTCGATCTCGACCTCTTCCCAGACATTTTCACCCCGCTGGCGAAGGACCTCGACCCGGATATCGCGGGCCTTCTCAGCCGCTTCCGCTTGCGATCGCCGCTGCGCTTCCGCCAGCTCCGCCTCGGCGCGCTTGCGGGCGAGGCGGATTTCTTCGGCCCGCGCCTGCAGATCCGCCGCTGTGCGCAAAGGGCCAAGCGAGATTGTCGTTTCGGGTTCCAAACGTGCCCGGATCGTGGCCCGCAACTCGGCGGACATATTCGGCTCACCATTGAAAACCCGCATGAGCAGGCTGGTTTTCTCGAAGTCGCTCATCGCCGCGACCAGCCGTCGGGCGATCTCCGGCGCTGCGCCATCGGGACCCGTTGTCGCGCTTCGCTCAGCCGCCGCCTGGATGAGATCGCGACCGATGCCGAAGAACTCGGCAAACGCTTCGAGCGCCTCGGTCAGCGGCCCGATTCCCGGCATCGGTTCGGGTTCCTCGGGTTCAATCGCGTCGGTTTCGACGGCCATCAACCAAAGCAGATAGAAAAGCCGAAGATCGCCCGCGAGCAGGTCGGCCCGCAACGGCGCCAAGGCCGCGAGCCAACCCGAATCCTCACCGTCAGGGTACTCGAACTCCAACTCGTCGCGCGCGATGCTTATAATGATGTTCTCACCAGCGACCCTGAGCATGACGTCGTCGGTCGCTCCAAGGAAGGCGTCCACGCGATCCCGACCGACCAGCCGAGCCGGCAGCTTGATCATCAGGCGGCGGGAACCCCAATTGGCCCAATAAAGATGAAGATCGAACCAGCGCTCCATGAGCTCGTCCGGATCGCCCTTGAAATCCCCCCACTCGTAGAAATTGGCGAAGCTTGTGGCGGTGATCCGCGCCCGCGATGACAGGTCGCGAAGCGCCTGGCGATCCGCGCTGCCAAGGGGACGGTCGACTGCCTGGAATTCATAGTATTGGTATTCGCTCATCGTCGCTCTCAGGATTGACACAAGTGTGCGGCTGGGGGATCGATAGCATACCGCTGGGCCGGGGCTCTATCGACGCGACTGGACGCGATGAAAAAAGAAGATCTGGAAAAACTGCTCTCCAGCGACAGCGGCGACTTCGAGTTGTATCCGATAGACCGCTATCTCCAGGCCGTGGCGACCGAACGGCAGGTGCCGAATCTCGCAATCGCGGTCTGCACGATCAGGATAGAAGAATCAGCGCCTGCGCTGCGCGCCGTCCTTGAACACGCCGCCAACGGACAGCCTTTGTCGGACGATGAAGAGATGCTGCTCTTCAGGGGCGTGTATATCCTCGGCGGCGCCCGCGACACCCAGGCATGCCAAGCTTTGCTGCGTCTGCTGCACCGCCCTGGGAAGGAAGCCGACCGGCTGCTTGGCGACGCCATAACCGAAACCTTGTCGCGCATCATCGTAGGCGTATTCGACGGCGACGCCGGCGCGCTGTTCGACATCATTGCCGACCGCTCCGCCGACGAATTCATCCGCGACGCGGCATTTGGCGCGGTGACCTTCTTGACCTGGGAAGGTCGCATCGAGCGCGACCGGACAAGGGATTTCGTGGAACGGTTCTACAGGGAGAGGCTGGCCGACGACTGGGATTACGCGTGGGTCGGCTGGCTGCAAGCCATCGCGATGCTTGCCCTGCGAGACCTCGTTCCGCTTGCCTACAGCGCCTGGGATGAGGGCCGTATCCCGGAAGATGTGCTTGAGCGCAGTGATTTCGAAAGCGACCTGCGAGAAGCCGAGCAGCAACCGGGCGACATCGACCGGTTCGACCGCGCCAGTCTGAGTTACATCGAGGATGTCCTTGTGGCGCTGGATTGGACCCGCGGCCTTGGCGATGACGACGATTTCGAGTTCGGCGACGATGATTTCGAGTTCGGTGACGACGATTTCGATCTTGACGAGGACGAGGATGGGCAAGCCTCATGGCTGGACCGGGCCTTGACCAGCGTCACTCCAGCCACCAACCCCTGGCGCGACGTCGGGCGCAACGATCCGTGCCCTTGTGGAAGCGGCAAGAAATTCAAGAAATGCTGCTTGGCAATCGCGGAATGACGGGGTGACGCGTCAAGGAAAACCCGTTCGTCAGTTCGACCCGCTCGCCTCATGCGCCGCGATCGCGCTTACGAAGATCTCCCCGAATTCCTTGAGCTTCGCTGCGCCCACGCCGTTCACTTCGGCGAAGTCGTCGAGGTCGCGCGGACGGCGCTCGGCCATGTCGATCAGGGTGCGGTCGGAAAACACCACATAGGCAGGTACCTGGCGTTCCTTAGCGAGCCGCAGCCGCAGCGTCTTGAGCGTCGCCAGCAAGGAAGTGTCCACGCCCTCGCCGCCCATGGCGGAACCCTGCGCGGCCCGCTTCCTGCCGCGCGCCAGACGGTCCCGGCCTTCGACACGATATTCGAACGCAACCTCGCCGCGGCCGAGCGCGCGGCCGCTTTCCGAGATGGCGAGGCCGCCATGGCCGTCGGGATCCGGCACCAGGAAGCCGCCGGCGACAAGTTGCCGGATGAGCGACAGCCAGACCGGCTTCCTATGCATGATGCCGGTCCTGAAGCTGGCGAGCTGCTGATGGCCTCTAGCCAGCACCTTTTCGGTCTCATGGCCGAGCAGGATGTCGATGACATGGGCGGCGCCGAAGCGCTCGCCGCTCTGCGCGACGGCCGCGAGGATGATCCGCGCCTCCGTCCCGCCATCGGCGCGCGGCGCCTGGTCGAGGCAGTTGTCGCAATTGCCGCAGGCTTGCGCCTCCTCGCCGAAATAGCCGAGCAGCACCTGGCGCCGGCACTGCGCCGTCTCGCAATAGCCGATCAGCGTGTCGAGCCGCCGATGCGCCCGTCTTTTGTGCTCGGGCGAGGTATCCTCGTCGTCGATGAACATCCGGCGCGTGCGGATGTCGCCGGCGCCGTAGAGCATGTGCGCTTCCGCCGCCCGGCCGTCGCGGCCGGCGCGGCCGATCTCCTGGTAATACGCCTCCAGGCTGCCGGGCAGGTCGGTGTGGAAGACATAGGCGACGTCGGGCTTGTCGATGCCCATGCCGAAGGCGATGGTCGCCACCATGACGACGCCCGAAAGGCTCATGAAGGTGTTTTGGTTCGCCTCTCGCGCCTCCTTGCTCATGCCGGCATGGTAGGCGAGCGCGCGCACGCCGTTCTTCTCCAGGAAAGCCGCCATCTCCTCCGTCTTGCGGCGCGACAGGCAATAGATGATGCCGCTCTTGCCCTGGTGCCGCTCGATGAAGCGCAACAGCTGGCGCTTGCTATCCTGCTTGGGCTCTATCGCCAGCTTGATGTTGGGCCGGTCGAAGCCCAGCACCAGGGTCTCGGCGCGCCCGGCAAACAGCCGCGCTTCGATGTCGGCGCGCGTGGCCTCGTCCGCCGTTGCCGTAAGCGCGATGATGGGCACCTGCGGAAACACGCCGCGCAACTGCGACAGGTCTTCATATTCGCGCCGGAAGGCCGGTCCCCATTGCGAGATGCAATGCGCCTCGTCGATGGCGATCAGGCCGACATCGAGCCGGGACAGGGCTTCCAGCATCCGCTCCGTCATCAGCCGCTCCGGCGCCATGTAGAGCAGCCGCGTCTGTCCGGACGCGACGCGGCGCCAGGCAGCGACATTGGCGTCGCGGTCGAGCGAGGAATTGATGGTGTCGGCGGCCACGCCGGCAAGGCGCAACGCGGCGACCTGGTCCTGCATCAGCGCCACCAGCGGCGACACCACGATGGTGAGCCCGCCTTTGACCAGCGCTGGAACCTGATAGCAGAGCGATTTGCCGGCGCCTGTCGGCATCACCGCCAGCACATGCCGCCCGGAGAGCAACGCCTCGATCACGGTCGCCTGCCCGGGGCGAAAATCGTCGAAGCCGAACACGTCTTTCAGGACGCGCCGCTTGTGATCCTCGGCCCGGATGCTCGCTGCCTGCGCCGGCATCAGGCAGACACCGGACAGGAGGTCGTTTTCGGGTTTATGTGAAGACCAGCCAAATGATTCACCGTGTGATGCCTTGGAGTAGCGCAGCGCTCATCAGGCCACAACCGCGCTTCGCGGGAAACCTGCCGCCTCACGCCGATGCCGTCATCGAAAAGTCGTCGCTGGCCCATCGGCTGGAGAGTTCCCCCGACGCATTCTCCGATGCTATGATTTTGAGCCGACTGTTGCCGGCGGCCGACGCAAAAGGAACCTTGGCATGATCGATCCCGCCACGCTCGTCACCTACATCGCGGTCGTGTTCGGCTTCGTCTTCATCCCGGGGCCGGCGACGCTGCTCACGGTCGCGCGGGCGACGAGTTCGGGCACGAAGGTCGGCATCGCCACCGGCGCCGGTGTCGCCGCCGGCGACGTGATTCACACCATCATGGCCATCGTCGGCATCTCGGCCATCGTCGCCGCTTCGGCGATGCTGTTCAGCGTCGTCAAATATATCGGCGCGGCCTATCTCGTTTATCTCGGCATCCGCGCCATTCTCGAAAAGGCGCCGGCCGACCTGGCGGCCAGGACGCTCCCCATTTCCGCGGGCCGGGCCTTCCGGCAGGCGATCCTGACCGAAGTGCTCAATCCGAAGACCGCGCTGTTCTTCCTGGCCTTCCTGCCGCAATTCGTGCACCCGCAAGGCGGTTTCGTGGTGCTGCAGCTGATGCTGCTGGGCATCATCTTTGTTCTGCTCGGGCTCTTCAGCACGGTCGTCTTCGCCGTCAGCGCGGGCGGCCTGGGTTCCTTGCTGCGCCGCAATCCGGCGGTGTTGAAATGGCAGGGCAAGGTGGTCGGCGGCATCTATTGCGCGCTCGGCATGCGCCTGGCACTGCAGCAGCGCTGAAACGCTTCACCCGGCGGCGCCGGTCCAGGCATGTCATAGCCGAATTCGCGACAGAAGGCCCGCATGGCCGGCGTCGGCGGGGTGACGAGATCGGGCTTTCTTTATAAAAGAAACCAAGCATATTCTTGCAGAACTCAGCCGGTGGCTTGCTGATATTATTCTTCCGCAGTCGTCCCGCTTCTCCGACACCACAGCAATGGAATCCGCCGTCGCCATGGATTCGTCCGCGCCCGTGCTCATCTTCTACGCCCGCAACGACGCGCTTGGCGACGGCTTGCTGCGGATTCCGGCCCTGCGGGCGGCAAGAACGGCCTTTCCGCAAAGCCGTGTCGTCTATGGCGCCATGCGCGGCTCATCGCTCTCGCATGTGTTGCGCAAGCACGTCGCGCATCTCGTCGATGACTTCAGGACGAAGACGCCGCTTTCCGCCATCCTCGCCGAATTCGCGCCGCGCGGCCGCAAAGCCATCGTCGTCGATCTGCGCACCGGCGTGCCGGGCCTCATCCTCACGGCTCTGCAACTTGCAGGCCGGGGCATCCGCTACGAAGCGAACTTTGCCGGCCATCTTCTGTCGCTGCGCTGGGGCACACGGTTGACGCTGCGGCCGGAACATAATGCCTGGCGCTACCACCGGCTGGTCGAGCGCCTGGCGGGGCGGCACCTGCCTTTCGACCACAGGCTCGATGTTCCGGACGCCGCGCGGGGTCTGGCGCGCCAGCTGCGCGGCGGTTGCGGCCGTCCACTCGTCCTGCTTGGCGGCAATGCCCAGGGCAGGAAGTGCATGAGCGAAGATCAGGTGGTGGCTGTTGCCGGCAATCTGATCGATGCCGGCTACCGGGTGCTGTATCTGGCGACCCCCGGCGGCGGACCGACGCCGCTGGCGCTCCTCGCAAGGGAAGGCCGCCTCCAGGTGGCCTGTCCGGAACTGGCGCCGGACATTGCAAGCTTCGACGATCTCCTGCTTGCGCTGGGCGAGATGGCGGTCGCCTATATCGGCATGGAGGGCGGCCTGGCGCATCTCATGGCCGCCGTCATGACGCCGGCAGTGATCGTCAACAACGGCGCCAATGTGGAGCGCTGGCGCCCCCTTTCAAACGCGGTCGAAGTCGTCACGGCGCCGAGGCGAGGCCGTTCGACCAATGTCGCCGACGCGCCGGTCGAAGCCATACTCGATGCCGCGCATCGCCTGCTCGCGGCAAGCCGCCGCGATCACATGGCGATCCCGGAAAGGCGTGAAACCGCTCCGGTGCAATCGGCGTTCGATAGAACTGCCGACCGGTTCTAACCGAGGAAATCGGCCCGGCAAGGCGCAAAACTGTCGACCAACCGCCCGGCCTCCAGCGCCTTGACGCCATGCACGAGATTGGACGGCACGATGAAGCTGCTGCCCGTTTCGAGGATCTCCGATCGGCCATCGACAGTGACCTCGAAGCGACCCTCGGCGACATAGCTTGCCTGGACATGCGGATGCGAATGCAGCGCGCCGACGCCGCCCCTGTCGAAGGCGAACTCGACCATCATCAATTCATCGGTATGCACCAGCACGCGCCGCCTGTTGCCGTCCGCCGTCGGCTCCCAGGCTTTTTCGCCCGCATGGGAAAAGATATCGGTCATCGCTCAGCTTCCGTTCGGCTTGTAAAGCAAATCCAGGAAAGGTGCGGCGCGGTTTTCCGGCCGGAGACGGTCACCGCGCCAGCCAGCCGCCATCGACCGGCACCACCGCGCCATGCATATAGTCCGACGCCCGCGCCAGCAGGAACACGGCCGCGTCGCCGATGTCGTCGGGCCGGCCCCAGCGTGCCGCCGGAATGCGCCCGAGGATGGCGGCGCTGCGGTCTGGGTCGGCGCGTAAGGCTTCGGTGTTGTTGGTCTCGACATAGCCCGGCGCGATGCCGTTGACGTTGATGCCTTTCGCCGCCCATTCGCAAGCGAGCAGCCTTGTGAGGCCGAGCACGCCGTGCTTCGAGGCCGTATAGGAAGCGACGCGGATGCCGCCCTGGAAACTCAGCACCGAGGCGATGTTGACGATCTTGCCGCGCCGTCCGGGCTCCGCCAGCACGCGCCTGGCAAAGCTCTGGCACAGCCGGAAGACCGTCTTCAAATTGACGTCCATCACCTCGTCCCAGTCGGTTTCGCTCAGGTCGACCGCATCGGCGCGCCGGATGATGCCGGCATTGTTGACGAGGCCGTCGAGCCGGCCGCTCTCGCTCCAGACCTGGTCGAGCATGGCGGCCGCCTCTGTCGGATCTCCAAGATCGGTCCTCACCGCTTCGAAGCTGCCGCCCGCGGCGGCGACTTTCGCGGCGGTGTCATCCATCGCCGAACGGCCGACGCCGACGACCAGGCCGCCGGCGCGCGCGACCGACACGGCGATGCCTTGCCCGATGCCGGTG
>NZ_VFWS01000155.1:0-10244 GCF_006443065.1 Mesorhizobium sp. B1-1-5
GCCGCTCATGTCCCGGGGTGGCATGACTGCGCCAAAGAGATTGCGAGGACCACATCATGGAATACCGCCAGATCAGCGACGACTATTCGGTCTCCGGCCAGATCCAGCCGCAGGACATCGCCGCCATCAAGGACGCCGGCTTCAAAAGCGTGATCTGCAACCGGCCGGACAACGAACAGCCGGGCCAGCCTTCGGCCGATAGCGTCAAGGCGGCGGCCGAGGCGGCCGGCCTCGGCTTCCGCTACATCCCGGTCATCAGCGGCCAGATCACCATGGACAATGTCGAGGACCAGGCCGCCGCGCTCGACGAGCTGGAAGGCCCGGTGTTCGCCTATTGCCGCTCAGGCGCGCGCTGCACCAATCTTTATGGGCTGATCCAGCAGCAGCGGGGGTGACGGCTTAGCGCGATAGGCCAATTCCGCAGGCTGGCGATCCTTCGCGCCCCCTCTGTCCTGCCAGCGTACCCGATAAATTTGCGAAAATTTAAATCGGCAGCGCGCCGGTTTCCTTCAGCGTCTCCAGCACGATCGCCGTCTTCACGTGCTGCACGGATTCGTGCGGCAGGAGCACGCCGTTGACGAATTCGGACAACGATTTGAGATCGGGCGTCACCACCTTCAGTATGTAGTCCATCTCGCCGGTCAGCGCGTGCGCCTCCTGCACTTCGGGCAGGCGGGCGACCAACTCGCCGAAGCGGCGGGCGTTATCGCGGTTGTGGGTGGCTAAAGTCACCGAGATGACGTTGACCAGCGAAAAACCCAGACGGTCGCGGTCGAGCACGGCGCGGTAGCCCTTGATATAGCCGTCCTCTTCCAGCCGCAGACGGCGGCGCGAGCATTGCGAGGGCGACAGGTTCACGCGCTCCGCCAGATCGCTGTTGGTGAATCGCGCATCATCCTGCAGAAGCGCCATTATCTTGCGATCAAATTGATCGAGACGCGCATCATCCATGAATTTCTCTCCATTCATGCACAAATTGCGCACATGATGAGCATTTCAAGCGGTTGAATGCAAGCACCGTGCGGATACTGCGCGCTATCATCGCGAAAATCGGCCAAGCACGGCCGCAACAGCTTTCGGAGGACTGCCATGGGCCCCTTCCCGCACGACGCCCCGCCAGCCAAGATCAACAAGCAAAACCCGGCCGGCACCGACGGTTTCGAATTCGTCGAGTTCGCGCATTCGGAGCCCGAAAAGCTCGCGGATTTGTTCACCCGCATGGGCTATGTCGCGGTCGCAAGGCACCGCAGCAAGGACATCACAGTCTGGCGCCAGGGCGACATCAATTATGTCGTCAATGCCGAGCCCGGCTCGCATGCGATGAAGTTCGTCGAAAAGCACGGCCCCTGCGCCGCCTCGATGGCGTGGCGCGTGGTCGATGCCAAACATGCCTTCGACCATGCCGTGTCGAAGGGTGCCACGCCCTATGAGGGAACCGACAAGGCGCTCGACGTGCCGGCCATCGTCGGCATCGGCGGTTCGTTGCTTTATTTCATCGAAGCCTATGGCGAGAAAGGCTCGGCCTATGACGCCGAGTTCGAGTGGTTGGGCGAGCGCGACCCGAAGCCCGAAGGCGTCGGCTTCTATTATCTCGACCACCTCACCCACAATGTCTATCGCGGCAACATGGACAAATGGTGGGATTTTTATCGCGACCTGTTCGGCTTCAAGCAGATCCATTTCTTCGACATCGACGGCAAGATCACCGGCCTGGTCAGCCGCGCCATCACCTCGCCCTGCGGCAAGATCCGCATTCCGCTGAACGAGTCCAAGGACGAGACCAGCCAGATCGCCGAGTATCTGAAGAAGTACAATGGCGAGGGCATCCAGCATATCGCCGTCGGCACCGATGCGATCTACGAGGCCACCGACAAGCTCGCCGCCAACGGGCTGAAATTCATGCCCGGCCCGCCCGACACTTATTACGAGATGTCGCATGAGCGCGTGCACGGCCACGACGAGCCGATCGAGCGCATGAAGAAGCACGGCATCCTCATCGACGGCGAAGGCGTCGTCGACGGCGGCACGACCAAGATCCTGCTGCAGATCTTCTCCAAAACCGTGATCGGCCCGATCTTCTTCGAGTTCATCCAGCGCAAGGGCGACGAAGGTTTTGGCGAAGGCAATTTCCGCGCGCTCTTCGAATCGATCGAGCAGGACCAGATCAAGCGCGGCGTGATCAAGCTGGACGGCAAGGCGGCGTAGACCTGCTTGCAGCTTGACCTCTTATGACCTAAATTCTGGTCATATGAGGTCGATATGAACGTTCCGATGGCAAAAGCAAAGGCCCAACTCGCCGAGTTGGTGAAGCGTGCCCAGGCCGGCGAAGAGATCAATCTGACCCGGCACGGGGAGATTGTGGCAACCTTGAGCGCCCCTGCCCGGCCTGCGGGGAGCAAGGGCCTGTTTGGAGCCCTGAAAGGCCAAATCTGGATATCGGATGATTTCGATGAGCTTGGTCCCGAATGGGACGAGTACATTGTTAAATGAGCAGAAAATATCTGGTCGACACCCATATTTTGCTGTGGGTTCTCAATGCGGATTCACGTCTTTCGGATCATCATCGCGACATCTTTCTTGCGGGCGAGGATGTGGTCGTCAGCGCCATCTCGGTGGCGGAGATCGCCATCAAGAAATCGCTCGGCAAAGTCACGCTCACAGGCAATATCGTGGAGATCTTGAAGTCGAACGGCATTCCGATCCTCGGCGTAAATGAATCGCACGCAGCGAGGCTTGAGCATCTGCCGCTTCATCATCGTGATCCATTCGACCGTCTGCTCATCGCACAGGCTCAAATTGAAGGCATGACGATGGTCACCGCGGATCGGCTTTTCTCAGCCTATGACGTTGCGTTGGTCTGATCATCCAGTGCAGCCCGACCTCAGCCTTCCTCGGCTTAACATCGTAGTCGAGCAGGAATCGTTCTTGGGGCGCCATGAGCAAAGCGAGTAGCGTCGCACCATCTGGCGTCGATGCTGGGCGAGCTACTTTTGGAGACCAGCGGCTTTGCGCAGGATATCGTTGATCCGGCTCTGCCAGCCGGGTCCGCCGGCGCGAAAGCGGGCAATCACGTCGCTATCGAGCCGCAGCGTCACCTGCTTCTTCGGATTGTCGAGCGCCGGCCGGCCACGCGATCGGCGAATGTTTTCGGCAAGGTCTGGAAAGACCTCGGTGAAGGGTCTGGCTTGGGCAATTTGCTCATCGGTAGCCTCCGGGCTGTCGACAGCATCCCAGTCCGCCTTGGTGAAGCCCTTGCCCGGTATGAATTCTTTGTCGGGTTTGGTGATATGGAGTTTCTTTGCGGTCATCATATATCTCTTTCCTTCGCGCTAGCGTGCCGCATGGAAACAACGGAAATGGCCTCGCTTCCAAGGCGGGAGAAGACCACCGTAACTGCAGCCCCGCCGAGGGTGCCGATTGCCATGGAGCGCTTGCCGCGCGCCGGCAAGATGGTGGCGCCATAGAAGAAATCCATGTCGAGATCCACAAAGTCCATCCCGTGTTTCGATACGTTCGCCTGCCGCTTGATTTCGTCCCAAACGATCTCCATAAATTTATGTACCTACAATAATTAAGTCAATAATTTTCGTAACTACAATAATTTTTCAGGTCGTCTCGTTCGCAACCCCAGCCGCTCGACCTCCTCTTTCCTGAGCGCCTTGTCGTACTCAAGCAGGAATTCGTCCAATTGCGGGGCGCGACCGAGGTGCCGGAAAGCATGGCATGCACCTGCCCGCGGTGATGGATGTCGTGCAAGAAGACATGCGCGAGGATGTCGCCGATCCGCTCGGGGATCATGCCGTCCTCGCGCCGGTCGGTGATGACGCGGCGATCGAGATCGGCCTCGGACAGACCATCGCAAAAGGCGATCAGCTTGCGGTCGAAATCGGCCTGTGCCTCGGCCAGACCGACTGCATCGTTGAAGGGCACGAAATCATCATAGGCCGAGGCTCCGAGGCCACCGCCGGTCAGGAAGTCGAGATAGAGAAGGTCGACCGCGAGGATGTGGTTGAGCGTCTCCCTGATCGACGGAAAGAAGCTGGTGCGCACGGCCTCGAGCTCGCCGGGCTGAAGCGCCAGCACGGCACGATAGAGCCGGTCGTTCGACCAGAGATTGTTGCGCGCCATGCGGCGCAGATGCTCCAGCATGGTCACCGGCTCAATGCTCCCCTCACCCCTCGTATTTCTCGACCTTCTGCTCGATGGCGCCGAAGATCGAATGGCCGGTTCTGTCCTTCATCTCGATGCGCACCGTGTCGCCGAAACGCAGGAAGGGCGTCTTCGGCTCGCCGTCTTCGATGGTCTCGATCATGCGCAGTTCCGCAATGCAGGAATAGCCGGCACCGCCCGTCGAAACCGGCTTGCCCGGGCCGCCATCGAGCTTGTTGGAGACCGTGCCCGAGCCGATGATGCTGCCGGCGGCGAGCGGCCGGGTTTTCGCGGCATGCGCGATCAGCGCCGGGAAATCGAAGGTCATGTCGACGCCGGCATTGGCGCGGCCGAACGGCTTGCCGTTGACGTCGACCAGCAGCGAGAGATTAACCTTGCCGCCGTCCCAGGCATTGCCCAGCTCGTCGGGCGTGACGGCAACCGGCGAGAAGGCCGACGAGGGTTTCGACTGGAAGAAACCGAAGCCTTTGGCCAGTTCCGGCCCGGTGATGGCGCGCAGCGTGACGTCGTTGACCAGCATAATGAGGCGGATTGCCTGCTTCGCTTGTTCCAGACTGGCGCCCATCGGCACATCGTCGACGACGACCGCGACCTCGGCCTCCATGTCGATGCCGACGGTTTCGTCCGCCATGCGGATCGGATCGCGCGGCGCAATGAAGGAGTCCGAACCGCCCTGGTAGATCAGCGGATCAGTCCAGAAGCTCGCCGGCATCTCGGCGCCGCGTGCCTTCCGCACCAGCTCGACATGGTTCACATAGGCGGAGCCGTCCGCCCATTGATACGCGCGCGGCAGCGGCGAATGCGCGTCGTGCTCGTGGAAACGCGCCGAGGGAACTGCGTTGGTCTCAAGCGATTCGGCCATGGCCGCCAGATGCGGCGCAATACGGCGCCAATCGTCGAGCGCAGCCTGCAGCGTCGGCACCAGGAAGGAAGCGTCGGTGAACCGCGTCAGATCGCGCGAGACCACGACCAGTTTTCCGTCGCGCGTCCCGTTCTTCAATGTGGCAAGCTTCATGCGGTTTCCTCTCCTGACGCGGCCTTCTGACCGCTTAGCCCCACAACAAGGCCGTCGCGGGCAATCGTCAAGTCGCCGGACCAAGTTTTCCTGACGGCGGCGGTCCAGTCGGCCTCGCCGATTGCCGGATCATCGGCTGGTATCAGATGGTTGAGCACCAGCCGCTTCACCCCGGCCTCGCTGGCGATGCGGCCTGCTTCGTCGGCAAAACTGTGGCTGGCTAGGAGATGCTCGCGCAGCCGCGCGCCGTTGCCGGTGCGGGCGACCAGTCGCTCCACGCCCTCCTCCAGCATGGCCTCATGGACAAGGATGTCGGCTCCTTTGGCAAACTCAGCCAGTGGCGGAAAGAAGGCAGTGTCGGCGGAAAATACCACGCTCTTGCCGCCCTGCTCGAAACGCAACGCAAAACAGTCGGTGACCGGCGGATGGTCGACGCGCAACGCAGTCACCGTCAGACCTCGCTCGTCCAGAACCGACCCTTCGCCGAACTCCTCGACCGTGATCAGGTCGCGGATGTCCGGCCTGCCTTCGTCGATGATGCGGATCTCGATGTCGAACTCCATCGCCTGGCAGAAGCATTGCCAATAATGCCCCGTGCCGGGTGGGCCAAAAACGGTCACCGGCGTCGCCAGCCCCGCCGTCCAGGCGGTGTGGATCAGCGGCCCGAGTTCCAGAACGTGGTCCGAATGCAGGTGCGTGACGAAGATCAGGCCGAGCGCCTTCAGGTTTAGGCCGGCATCGACCAGGCCGCGCGTGACGCCCAACCCGCAATCGACAACAATGGTTCGTCCACCGAGTTCCAGCAGCGAAGAGGTCGGCCATGGACCGCCCGGCCGCAACGCCGGGCCGCCCTTGGAGCCCAGAAGCACCAGCCGGTCATTCATCGGGCGTGCCTCAAGACCAGTCGCCTTCCGGGGTGCCGTTGAAACGCTTCTTCAGGTCGGCCCAGCAGTCGATATAGTTCTCCTGCAAGGTGCCGAGCTCGGCGGCATAGCGCGTCAGCATCTGCGGAAAGCGCGTCTCGAACATGAAGGCCATGGTGTCGTCGAGCTTGACCGGCTTCAGGTCGGCGCGCGTCGCTTTCTCGAAACCGGAAGCGTCCGGGCCATGCGCCAGCATCTGGTTGTGCAGGCTGATGCCGCCGGGCACGAAACCTTCCTCCTTGGCGTCATACTGGCCGTGGATCAGGCCCATGAATTCGCTCATGATGTTGCGATGGTACCAGGGCGGCCGAAAGGTGTTTTCCGCCACCAGCCAGCGCGGCGGAAAGATGACGAAGTCGACATTGGCCGTGCCCTCCTCGCCGCTCGGCGCCGTCAGCACAGTGAAGATCGATGGATCGGGGTGGTCGAACAGGATGGCGCCGACGGGCGAAAACGTCGCCAGATCATATTTGTAGGGCGCGTAGTTGCCGTGCCAGGCGACGACGTCGAGCGGCGAATGGCCGAGTTCGGTAACGTGGAAGGCGCCGCACCATTTGACGATCAGCCGGCAGGGCGTCTCCTTCTCCTCGAACCAGGCGCAGGGCGTCTTGAAATCGCGCGGATTGGCCAGGCAATTGGCGCCGATCGGGCCGCGGTCGGGCATGGTGAACTTGGCGCCGTAATTCTCGCAGACATAGCCGCGCGCCTCCTCGTCGGCGAGCTCGACCTTGAAGACGAGGCCACGCGGCAGCACCGCGATCTCGCCGGGGCGAAGCTCGATCACGCCCATTTCGGTGACGAAGCGCAGCGCGCCCACCTGCGGCACGACCAGCAATTCGCCGTCGGCGTTGAAGAAATGGTCGTCCACCATCGACCGGTTGGCGACATAGACATGCGCGGCCATGCCCGACTGGCCAACCGCATCGCCGGCCGTGGTGAAGGTACGCATGCCGGAAATGAAGTCGGTCGGCTCGGTCGGCATCGGCATCGGGTTCCAGCGGTATTGGCCGAGCGCCAGCCCGTGGTCGCCGATATTGGGCCCGGTCTTCCACAAGGGGTAGCTGGCGCCCTTGAAGCGGCCGGTGTGCTTTACGCTCGGACGGATGCGGTAGAGCCAGGAGCGCTCGTTGGTGCCGCGCGGCGCGGTGAAGGGCGAGCCCGAAAGCTGCTCGGCATAGAGGCCGTAAGCCGGCCGCTGCGGCGAGTTGCGGCCCTGTGGCAGCGATCCGGGCAGCGTCTCGGTCTCGAAATCATTGCCGAAACCCGGCATGTAGGAAAAGCCCATCCGATCCTCCCTGATCCCGACTTGCAAGCTTCAAGAACCTGGCCTGCCGGCGATGTTGACCAAACTGGTTTCATTTGTAACCATTGAAAATGTAACTATCAACGGCTGACGCTTTCGCGGTGCGACCATGGAAATCCTCGAGCTGGAAAGCTTCCTGCCCTACAGACTCTATCGGTTGGCGGATACCGTCAGCCGCGAATTTTCGCGCATCTACAAGGAGCGCCACGGCCTGACGCGGCCGGAATGGCGCACGCTGTCGGGGCTTGGCGAGCGGGGCACGATGACGGCGACCGAGCTCGGCGAACAGTCGGCCATGCACAAGACCAAGGTGTCGCGCGCGGTAGCCGAGTTGGAACGGCGGCGGTGGTTGACGCGCACGCCGGATGAGAACGACCGCCGCGTAGAGCGCCTGGCGCTGACCAGGGCTGGGCTCGCGGCCTATCGCGAGATGGTGCCGCTGGCGAAGGCGTTTGAAAGGGAGTTGCTGGGGAGGCTGAGTGTGGACGAGCGGGTGGCGATTGCGAGAGGGGTGGCTGCGCTGGAAGGGGCTTTGGAGGGAAAGTAGATGAGAGGCTGGCGGGACAGCGCCCCCCTCTGTCCTGCCGGACAGAGGGGGGCGAAGGAACTCGACGTCTCTTCAGAGCCCCTCACCAATCCATCACCACCTTGCCGGAATTTCCGCTCCTCATCGCATCGAACCCCACCTGGAAATCGTCGATCCCGATGCGATGGGTGATCAGCCCCGACACATCCAGCGGGCCTTGCACCAGGGCGATCATCTTGTACCAGGTCTCGAACATCTCGCGGCCGTAGATGCCTTTGAGATGCAGCATCTTGAAGATGACCTTGTTCCAGTCGATCTCGAAGCCGGTCGGCGCGATGCCGAGGATGGCGATCTTGCCGCCATTGTTCATGGTGTCGATCATGTCGCGGAAAGCGGGAGCCGCGCCGGACATCTCCAGGCCGACGTCGAAACCTTCGCTCATGCCGATCGACGGCATGACGTCGCGCAGCTTTTCCTTCGAGGCGTCGACGACGTGCTGGACGCCGAGCTTGCGCGCCAGATCCAGCCGGACCGGATTGATGTCGGTGATGACGACCTTTCTGGCGCCGACGCATTGCGCCACCAGCGCGCCCATGATGCCGATCGGGCCTGCGCCGGTGACCAGCACGTCCTCGCCGACCAGATCGAAGGACAGGGCGGTGTGGACCGCATTGCCCAAGGGATCGAAGATGGCGGCGATCTCGTCCGGCACGTCGTCAGGGATCGGCACGACATTGTGCTGTGGGATCGCCAGGTACTCGCCGAAGGCGCCGGGACGGTTGACGCCGACGCCGAGCGTGTTGCGGCAGAGATGCCCTCGCCCGGCGCGGCAGTTGCGGCAATGACCGCAGACGATGTGGCCTTCGCCCGACACGCGCTGGCCGACCTTGTATTCGGTGACCGCTGCGCCGAAATCAGCGACCGTGCCGACGAATTCGTGGCCGGTCACCATCGGCACGGGCACCGTCTTCTGCGCCCACTGGTCCCAATTGTAGATATGGACGTCGGTGCCGCAGATCGCGGTCTTCTTGACCTTGATCAGCACGTCGTTGGGGCCGATCTCCGGAACCGGCACCTCTTCCATCCAGATGCCCGGCTCGGCCTTGGCCTTCACCAGCGCCTTCATCATGTTCGACATGCGTCTCTCCAAACAATGCGGAGGCTTGCGTTCCTTCTCGCCCCCCTCTGTCCCGCCGGACATCTCCCCCACAAAGGGGCGCCGTAGAGCGTAAACATTCGCGATTATCCAATTATGCCCAGTTCCTTGCCGATCGCCCCGAACGCTTCGACCGCGCGGTCGATGTCGGCGCTGGAATGGGCGGCAGACATCTGCGTGCGGATGCGCGCCTGGCCTTTCGGCACCACCGGGAAGGAGAAGCCGATGACATAGATGCCGCGCTTCAGCATGCGCTGCGCCATCTCCTGCGCCAGTGCCGCGTCGCCCAGCATCACCGGGATGATCGGATGATCGGCGCCAGCCAGCGTGAAGCCGAGTTTGCCCATCCTGGAGCGGAACCGGTCCGCATTGGCATATAGGCGCTCGCGCAACGCGTCGCCATGGCGGATCAGGTCGAAGACCTTGATCGAGGCGCCGGCGATCGCCGGCATCAGCGTGTTGGAGAAGAGATAGGGGCGCGAGCGCTGGCGCAGCCAGTCGACCACCTGGCTTTTGCCCGACGTGTAACCGCCCGAGGCACCGCCCAGCGCCTTGCCGAGCGTGCCCGTGATGATATCCACCCTGCCCTCGACGCCGCAATGCTCGGCCGAGCCACGGCCGTTCTTGCCGACGAAGCCGACCGCATGACTGTCGTCGACCATGACCATGGCGTCGTATTTCTCGGCGAGGTCGCAGACGCCCTTGAGATTGGCGATGATGCCGTCCATCGAGAACACGCCGTCTGTGGCGATCAGCCGGAAGCGGCAGTCCTTGGCCTCCTTCAGCCGGGCCTCGAGATCGGCCATGTCATTGTTGGCGTAGCGGAAACGTTTGGCCTTCGAGAGCCTGACACCGTCGATGATCGAGGCGTGGTTCAGCGCATCTGAGATGATGGCGTCCTCCTCGCCGAGCAGCGTTTCGAACAGGCCGCCATTAGCGTCGAAGCAGGAAGAATAGAGGATGGTGTCGTCCATGCCGAGAAAGGACGAAATCGTCGCTTCGAGTTGCTTGTGTTCCTCCTGCGTGCCGCAAATGAAGCGCACCGAGGCCATGCCGTAGCCGTAGCGGTCGAGCGCGTGCTTTGCCGCATCGCGCAAATCCGGGCTGTCGGCGAGGCCGAGATAGTTGTTGGCGCAGAAATTCAGCACCTT
>NZ_VFWS01000156.1:0-10058 GCF_006443065.1 Mesorhizobium sp. B1-1-5
CGACGCCACGCTCGATCCGCGTTTCGCCGACAATCCGCTGGTCACGGGCAAGCAGCACATCCGTTTTTTTGTCGGCGGCGATGGCGTGGGCGCAGAAGGAAGTGCTGGTCGGCGTCTCCTTCTCGTCGAGGCCGATGCGCGCCTTTAACCGACGGCGACTGCTGCCGATCAGGCTCACCAGCGCGACGGGCGCTTCGGCGATTGCCGCAGCGAGACCGGTGATACGGTCGAAGTCCGGATCGGTTGCCGTATCCATGGCGCCAAGGCCCTGAAGCAGGGCGAGCCGCTCCGCATCGATCACGACGCGGCTGACGTCCGCCGGCAAACTATCCACCTTGCTGCTCACCATTCCCTCAAAACGCCACGCAATCGACCATCATATACACGCAATCGGTTGTCGCATGCTTGCTGGGCGTCTTTCCCGACACGGAACCTTCCCGAACAGGATCCGTTACCGACCATGTCGTGCCTGAAGCGCCCGCCGCCGCGCAGCATGGAGGCCAATCGTGACCAAGATCGTACCTGAAGACAAAGCTCGCCAGGGGCATTGGGGCTGGCATGCCCTCAGAATTCTCATCGCCGGGCTGCTGCTCGCCTTCATCGCGTGGGGCGCGGTCGAGATCTACGGCGAGCTGATCAAGTCGCCGACGACCCAGCAGAACGTGCCGACGGCGCCGCCCGCCGAGCAGAAATCCACTCAAGGCAGCTGATCTTTCCATCACGCCGCCTTTGCCTGCGCATTGCGGGAGGGGACAAGCACGTTCAGCGCGCCGGGGTGACTCTCGACCGTGGTTTTCCTCTCCAGCCTGATCAATTCGCCGTCCAGCACCGCGCTGAACTTCCTAGTGGGCGAACGGATTTTCAGCACGACCTTGCCAGCCTGATGCACTTCGACATGCGCGCTCTGGCGCAACCTGCCGCGCAGCATGTCCAGCAGCAGCTTCGCCAGATGATGACGCCGGCGCGCGACGCTGACATAGATGCCGAGCACGCCGCCAGCCGGGTTGTCGGCATAGGGCAGGTGGCCTTCGCCGAACAGATTGTTGGAGATGCCGATGCCGGTCGTGCGGGCGACGATCTCGGCCTTGCCGATGCTCAGGCTCACCTTGAGCGCCGGCGGGTTCTTGATAGCCGCCCACGCCGCGCGCACGGATGCCTGCATCTTTCCAAGGCGCGAGCCGAAATCCATTTTCTCGCGCAGCTGGACCATCTTGGCGTGCATGCCGACGGAGAACTGATGCACGAAAGGCTGGCCGTTGGCGCTCGCCATATCGACGGCGATCACCTCGCCGTCGGCAAAGGACTGCAACGCCGCTTCCAGTGTCTGCGGGATGCCCAGGCCGCGCGCAAACAGGTTCATCGTGCCGGCCGGCAAGATGGCCAGGGCCTTCTTCTTGTTCATGAGGAGGGATGCCGCGGTGGAAATCGTGCCGTCGCCGCCGCCGGCGAGAACAACGTCGATATTTCGCCTGGCGATTGCCTTTTCCAGCGCTGTGGCGACGTCGCGACCGGCAACGATGTCGATCTCGACCGAATGCCCCGCCGCTTCGAGGGTCTGATGCAGCTTTTCGGAAAACACTTCGATGTCGATGGTACGGAGGGTGCCGCCGTCCTGGTTCAGCACCGCAGCAAACCGCATATCCTGCTCCGTGTCGGGTCACTTTGAGCCGGCAGACCCTCAGCCGCAGGCTGAAACGAGGACGCCGCCGCAAAGGTTCCACCGGGAGGTCAGCGATCCACGGACGCGTGAACGCGTTGCGGTTGGAACAACCCTCCGGTCACAACGTTGTGAACCTGTAGACATTGCCGCTTCCGACCTGCCGTCAAGAGGCTGGCCAAGGAAGCGTCATGCACAGATCAGGCACGAGGAGAGACCACCATGATGATCCGCACTCTTTTTGCGACGACCGCGATCGCAACCCTTCTAGCAACCGGCGCTTTCGCGCAGACGACGCCCGCCCCGGCTCCACAGCCCCCAGCAGCCGAGAATCCGGCGCCGGTCCCGCGCGCCGATGGCGCGCTGATGACCAATATTATCGGCGAGTCCGTCTATAATGGCACGGGGGACGATGCACAGAATATCGGCAAGGTTGACGATGTCGTCTTCGATGCCAGCGGCAATGCCAAGTCGGCCATTATCGGGGTCGGCGGGTTCCTTGGCGTCGGCAAGAAGGACGTCGCTTTCGACTACGGCAAGCTGGAATGGGCAGAGAAGAACGGCGACCGCTGGCTGGTCGCCAAGTCGACCAAAGAGGAGCTGAGCGCTTTGCCGGCATTCGACCGCAAGCCTTATGATCCGGCGCCGGCGCAGTCGACCGGCGCTACGCAGCCCGCCAATAACACGACGACAGCCCAGGCTCCCGCGGCCGCACCGGCCGAGCCGGTGAAGAAGGCGGAGGGCAACCTCGCCACCAACATCATGGGCGAGTCGGTTTATAACGGCACTGCGGACGACGCCCAGAAGATCGGCGACGTGAAGGACATCGTGCTTGCCAAGGACGGCAAGGCCGAGTCGCTGGTGATCGGCGTCGGCGGCTTCCTCGGCATCGGCACGAAGAACGTCACTTTCGACTTCGACAAGGCGAAATGGGCGGAGAAGAACGGCGACCGCTGGCTGGTGGCCGAGACGACGAAGGAGCAGCTGCAGGCCCAGCCGGAGTTCGACCGCAAGCCCTATGATCCGGCGCCCGGCACGACGACGGCCGCGAACAACGCGCCGGCAACGACCACGCCTGCGGTGGTCGCTTCGGGCACGACGTCCGATAAGGGAGCGAAGCCGGCAGAGCCCGCCAAGTCGACGGCCGAGAACAAGCCTGCGACGCCGCCGGCCCAGAGCACGGCTGAGAACAAGCCCGCCGATAATAGCGGCGCTGCCACCGACCAGACCAAGACCGCTTCCATCGACAAGTCGACACTGACCGAGATGCCGATGGGCAATATGCGCGTCGACGACCTCAAGGGCACGACGGTCTATGGCGCAAACGACGACAAGATCGGTTCGATCGGCGATGTCGTGCTGACGCCCGACAACAAGCCTGACGCGGTCATTGTCGACGTCGGCGGCTTCCTCGGCATCGGCGCCAAGGAAGTGGCGATCGGCATGGATAAGCTCAAATTCATGACCGACAAGAACGGCAAGAAGTATCTCTACACCAACTTCACCAAGGAACAGCTGCAGGCGCAAACGGCCTATGACAAGAGCAGTTATGCCGCCAATCGCGACCAGCAGCGGATGATTCTGAAGTGACGATCAGGCAGTAGGCAGTAGGCAGTAGGCAGTAGGGTATAGGGAAAGAGGCTATTGCCTCCGGCCATCCAACGCGGACCATCTCCTACTGCCTACTGCCTACTGCCTACTGCCTACTGCCTACTGCCTACTGCCTACTCACGTACCCCACCACTCCATCTTCCGTCAGTTCCGCCAAGGCAAGGGACTGATCGAGGTGAGCGGCGCGCCAGGCAAGCGTCTTCTCGGCGAACTCGAGCCGTACCGGGAGATAGGCCGGGTCGTTCGCCACATTGTTCAGGTCGCCCGGATCTTTCGTCAAGTCGAACAGAAGCGCCGGCAGGCCGCCGCCGAAGTGGACATATTTGAAGTCCGCCGCGCGGATAACGGCGAGGTTGCAGGCGTTCGATCCGATACCGAAATGGCGTTCGGCTTCGCCTTGGGCGACCGTGCGGAAATCAAACTCCCAATGCGCGGCGTCGCGCCAGGCTTCCGGTTCCGTTCCGTCCAGCCAAGGCGCGAGCGAGCGGCCGTCGAGGTGGCGCTGCGGCGCGGCGCCGATCAGGTCGAGCATGGTCGGGAAGATATCGACGGCTTCAGTGAAGCGATCCACGGACGAACCGGCCGTGGCTTCCCGGCGCGGATCGCGGATGATCAACGGAATGTGGTAGCTGGCGTCGAAGAAGCCGCCTTTGCCGAGCATGAAATGATCGCCCATCATCTCGGCATGGTCGGAGGTGAGCACGACCAGAGTGTCGTCCCAGGCGCCCGCCGATTTGATCGCCTGCCAGACGCGGCCGAGCTGCGCGTCGACCTCGGAGATCATGCCGTAATAGATCGCGCGGATGCGGCGGAAGTTCTCCTCGCTCCAGTCCGGCACGTTGCCCTCGATGCCGGGGATGAATTTTGTCCGCTTCTGCCCGGCGAGATCGTAGGCGAGATAGGGATGGCTCCCGGCTTCGGCTTGCGGGTTTGTCGCGCGCTTGAAAGCGGGCCCTTCGGCCGGATCGTACATGGTGTTGTAGGGCTCCGGCACGATGAAGGGCGGGTGCGGGCTGATGAAGGAGATATGCGCGAACCACGGCGCGCTCTTCTCCTGCTCGCCAAGCCAGCGGATGAATTCGCCGGCCAGGAACGCGGTTGGCGTCTGGTCTTTCGAATAGACCGGCGGCGCGTTGGTCACGTCGCGTTCCGCCTGGCCTCGGGCCGGGCGGTGGATGTCGGGGCTGCCTGCGCCGGTGTCGATGCCTTGGGTCCGCAGCCATGACAACCATTGCTTCTGATGCTCGGGCAGGGCCTGTCGCACGGTGAATCCCGGCAGCACGCCTTCATAGCTGCGCAGGCGCGGATCCCCGGCCGGCAGCCGGCGCGGATCGAGCGAGACATCGGTGTAGCCGAACAGGGTGGGATCATAGCCCGCCGCGCGCGCCGAAAGCGCGATGTTGCCATGGCGCGCGTCAAGCGGCGTGCCATTGCGGCAGACGCGATTGTTCATCTGGTAGAGCCCGGTGTAGAGGCACGCGCGGGCAGGCGAGCAGGGTGCCGCCCCGCCATAGTGGCGGCGGAAAAGCACGCCTTCCGCGGCGAGCGCGTCCACATTCGGCGTCCTCACCACCGGATGGCCAGCCGCCGACAGGCAATCGCCACGCCACTGGTCGCAGGTGATGAGCAGAACGTTCGGGCGGTGCGTGCGATTGTCCAAGATCGTCTCCTTGTGGGAGCGCTCAGATGGAACGGAAATCACCCGTGTTGCAAGCCAAGCTTGGTGACAGATTGGTGAACATATCTCGAACAGTCGTTCACCTTTATGATACAGTCCATTCTATGTTTGCCCGCTTTGCCGCCGGCCCGCTCATCCTCATATTGGCGTGGACAGCGGCAAGGGCCGCACAAGGACAAGGGAAGGAGCACGGTTATGCTCAATCAGATACAGGGGCTGCATCACGTCACCTCGATGGCGAGCGACGCACGCCGCAACAATGAGTTCTTCACGAAAAAGCTCGGCCTGCGCCGGGTGAAGAAGACCGTCAATTTCGACGCGCCGGATGTCTACCATCTCTACTATGCCGACGAGGTCGGCACGCCGGGTTCGGTGATGACCTATTTCCCGTTCCCCGATATCGCCAAGGGCCGGCACGGCGTCGGCGAGGTAGGCACCACGGTATTCTCGGTGCCGGAAGGCACGCTGGCCTATTGGGAAAAGCGCTTCGCCGATGAAGGCGTGGGCAACGTCGCCCGCACGGAAAGTTTTGGCGAGAAGCGGCTTACCTTCACCGGTCCCGACGGCGACAGTTTCGCGCTTGTCGAGGACAAGACCGACAACAGAGCGCCCTGGGTCAAGGGCGGTGTTCCCGGCGACGAGGCGATCCGCGGCTTTCACTCGGTCTCGCTCCGGCTGAAGGATGGCGGCGCCACCGAGGAGCTTTTGAAATTCATGGGCTATGAGGAGGTCGACAAGTCCGGCAATATTCGCCGGCTGGCGATCAAGAACGGCAACGGCGCCGATGTCGTCGACATCGAATCGCTGCCGGGCGCCGGCTTTGCCAATCTCGGCGCCGGCTCGGTGCACCATGTCGCTTTCGCGGTCAAGGATCGCGCAAAACAGCTGGAAGTGCGCAAGGCCCTGGTCGACACGGGATATGGCGTGACGCCGGTCATCGATCGCGACTATTTCTGGGCGATCTATTTCCGCACACCGGGCGGCGTGCTGTTCGAGGTGTCGACCAACGAGCCGGGCTTCGACCGCGACGAGGACACCGCGCATCTCGGCGAGGCGCTGAGGCTGCCGGCGCAGCACCAGCATCTGCGGCCCTATCTCGAACAGCATCTGCAGAAGCTGGAAGACTGAGCCATGAGCAAGGACGCTTACATCCACAAGGTGCTGCCCGGTTCGCCGGGCAGCCCGCTGCTCTTCGTCCTCCACGGCACCGGCGCCGACGAGAACCAGCTTCTCGGCTTCGGCCGCGAGCTTATGCCTTCGGCGACGATCGTCTCGCCGCGCGGCGATGTGTCGGAGCACGGTGCTCCCCGTTTCTTTCGCCGCACCGGCGAGGGCGTCTATGACATGGACGACCTGGCGCGCGCGACCTCGAAGATGGCGGGCTTCGTCAAGGCGCATGTCGAGACCGCAAAACCCTCGGCGGTGTTCGGCCTCGGCTACTCCAACGGCGCCAACATCCTGGCCTCGGTGGTGTTCGCCGAGCCGGGCCTGTTCGATGGCGCGACGCTGATGCATCCGCTGATCCCATTCGAACCCCGCGTCCAGGGCAGCCTTGCCGGCCGCCGCATCCTGATCACGGCCGGCAGGCGCGACCCGATCTGTCCGCCCAATTTGACGTCGCGGCTCGAGGCCTATTTGCGCGCCGATGGCGCCGATGTCACAGTGGAATGGCACGACGGCGGGCATGAGGTTCGGCCGAATGAAATCGAGGCGGCGCGGCGGCTCTTCGCGCCGGCGCCGGTTGCCGAAGGAGGCAAATAACATGGCCGACCAACTGCCCGAGGTCGAACTGGAAGACCGCGGCTCAAAGGGTCGCTACGTGCTGCGCGGCCCGGGCGGCGCCGAGGCCGAGATGACGTTCACCAAGATCGGCGAGCACCAGCTCATCATCGACCACACCGAGGTGCCGGACGTCTTTCGCGGCCAGGGCGCCGGGCTTCGGCTCGTCACCCGCGCGGTCGAGGATGCGCGCGCCGCCGGCAAGAGGATCATCCCGCTCTGCCCCTTCGCCAACGCCCAATTCCGTCGCCATCCGGAATGGGCGGATGTCCTGAAACAGTAGCACCGTCTTTCCCTTCTCCCCTTGTGGGAGAAGGTGGCCGCGCAGCGGCCGGATGAGGGGTGTTCCAGCGGAGTGAGACGTTGGCATTCCCTGGAACACCCCTCATCCGTCTCGGCGCTATCGCGCCGATCCACCTTCTCCCACAAGGGGAGAAGGGGAAGCTCTTGGCATTTGCACCGCCCGGTCATCTTGCCTAAGTTGACGGTTCGCCCGGACGAAACCTGTCGTCCCGCCCGTCTCCGATTTGAATGGCTCCCTGATGACCGATACCGACCTGATCCCCGTTTTCGACGGACATAACGACACGCTGCTTCGGCTCTACCAGTCGAAGGAAGCCGATGTCGAAAAGCTGTTCATCGAGGGGACGCCGGGCGGGCATATCGACCTGCCGCGCGCGAGGAAGGGCGGCTTTGCCGGCGGCATGTTCGCGATCTTTCCGCCGCCGGTCGAAAAGTCGAAACGCAGCGCCGTGCCGCCGGCGCCGAGCGACAATGAACCGCTGCCGCCGGAACTGCCCCAGGCCGAGGCGATCACATCGACCATCGGCATGGCTTCGATCCTGTTCCGGCTGGAGCGCGCCGGCGCTCTGACCGTCTGCCGCAGCGCCGGCGATGTGCGTGACGCGATGGCGAAAGGCTCGATCGCGGCGGTGTTCCACATCGAGGGCGTCGAGGCGATCGATCCCGGGCTTGCCATGCTCGACGTGCTTCACGCCGCAGGGCTGCGCTCGCTGGGCATCGTCTGGAGCCGCCCCAACGCCTTCGGCAACGGCGTGCCGTTCCGCTTTCCGTCCTCGCCCGACACCGGGCCTGGTCTCACCGATGCCGGCAAGGCGCTGGTCAAGGCGTGCAACCAGCTCAGGATCATGATCGACCTCTCGCATCTCAACGAGAAGGGTTTTCGCGACGTGGCCGAGCTTAGCGATGCGCCGCTGGTCGCGACCCATTCCAATGTGCATGCGATCTGCGGCCATTCGCGCAACCTGACCGACTGGCAGCTCGGCGCGATCCGCGAGTCCGGCGGCATGGTGGGCCTGAACTTCGCCACCGGCTTCCTGCGCGAGGACGGCCGCATGAACGCCGACACCAGCATTGATGTCATGGTGCGCCACATCGACTCGCTGCTGCAGGCGCTGGGTGAGGACGGCGTCGGGCTAGGCTCGGATTTCGACGGCGCCATGATCCCAGCCCCCATCGGTGACGTCGCCGGCCTGCCGAAGCTCATCGACGCGCTCGCCGCGCGCGGTTTCGGGCGCGCGCTGATAGAGAAGATCGCTTATCGGAATTGGTTGAGCGTGCTTGAAAGGACCATCGGATAAGTGTCCGTGAAGGGACGATCATCGACGCTCAGAGATTGGAGGCAGAACGCTCTCAACTTCGTCATTCTAGGGTCTGCGCGCGTCACTTCGCTCCTTGCTCCGCCCTAGACGAAGTGAGGCGTACCCTAAGCACCCAGGCGCTTCAGCCAGTCCTTGCCGACGCCGCGGTCGCGGATGATCGGCAGGGGATCCTCATGGTCGAGCCGGGCGCAAATGCGGTAGACCTCCAGCGTCTCGGCGTTCATCTCGCCGCGCTTGAAGAAATACATCGCCGCCGCGTAGCGGGTGCGGCCGGACCACATCTCGCCGAGCGGCGTGTTGACCAGTTGCCACTGCTCGGCGGCTTCGGCCTCCAGGTCCTCCGCTTCGCTTGCCATGGTCAAAAGTCCGCGGGCGGGTTGGCGGTGCGGCGGTCGAGCTTGATGAAGGGCCGTGGCACCAATTTCGCCTTCTTCATCAGCTTCTGGTACTGCAGCTCGCGCATGGCGTAAATCTCGACCCAGAGGTCGTCGACGATCGTGTCGCCATAGGGCCGCTGCAGCGAGGCGAGCGCGATGTTGCGCTTGGCCATGGGCGACCACATCGCCGCGCTGACCAGCCCGACCTCCCGGCTCTTCTTGTAGTAGACGATCGCGTGCTCGGCCGGGATGTTGCCTTCGATCTCCAGGCCGACCAGTACATGGCGCAGCTTCTTCTTCGTCCGGGCTTCGAGGATGGCGCGGCGGCCGTTGAAATGGCCTTTGTCCGGATCGATCATGAAGCCGAGGCCGATCTCGTCCGGCATGCGCAGGCGGTCGGCGCGGATGGCGTGCTCGGCAGCCGTGAAATCGGCATTGGCGACGATCAGCCCCGCCTCCAGCCGGGCGCGGTTCAGCGCGGTATAGCCGATGGCGCGGATGCCGCGCAGCTCGCCCGCCGCCATCACCCGGTCCCACAGGCTCAGCGCCCTGTCGGCCGGCACGAACAATTCGTAGCCGAGATCGCCGGTGAAGCCGGTGCGCGAGATGGTCACCGCAGCGCCGTCATGCGCGAACTCGGCGAGATCGAAGATTTTCAGCCGCTCGACGCCGGCAAAGCCCGCTTCGCGCAGGATGGCGAAGGAGGTCGGGCCCTGGAGCGCCAGTCCGGCGACCGCTTCGGTCTCTTCCTCGACACTGACCTGATAGCCGATCGCGCTGTCGAGCAGCCAGGGCAGATGGCGCTCCTGCGAGCAGAGACGGAAGCGTGTCGGCGAGAGCCGGAACAAAGTGCCATCGTCGAGAACGAAGCCTTCGTCATCGCACCAGGCGGTGTAGTGGACGCGGCCGGGTTTCAGCTTGGTCACGTCGCGCAGCGTGACGCGGTCGAGATAGGCTTCGGCGTCCGGACCCTCGATCCGGTATTTAGTCATCGGCGAGATGTCGAACAGCGCCGCCTGGCTGCGGATGGCGAAATATTCGAGCTCCTCGTCCCACAGAGAATGCGGCGCGCGGTAGCCGGCCCAGCTGTACCAGTCGTTCGTCAGCGCCAGCGCGTCGATGCGCGGCTGGAAGGGCGTGCCCATGCGCAAAGTGCGGAAGTGGGATTGGGCGAGGGTGCGGGTGTCGGCCGAGGGCTTGATCGTGGGATGATGGTTCATGACGGCGTTCCTTCGCGCCCCCCTCTGTCCTGCCGGACATCTCCCCCTCTTGGGGGGAGATTGGCTGTCACCGGCGGTTTCGCCGATCTTCGACGTTGCAGGAGGTGAGCCGGG
>NZ_VFWS01000157.1:0-9989 GCF_006443065.1 Mesorhizobium sp. B1-1-5
TCTGCACCGTGGCGTCGTTTCGAAGTCACGGAATGGATTCTATGGTCTGCGCGCGTCGCTTCGCTCCTTGCTCCGCCCTGGAATGACGAAGGGGTAGGCGTTTCGGCCAATCTCCAACGCATGCCGCCTGCCAACGCAAACAGAGCCGACCGTCAAATCCGTGTGCAGTGCAATAGAGGCTTCGGCCCTGATTGCGCTGAATAACATCGTGGGCCGACGCAGCGCGGAATTCGCTCTCTTCAGCTCTAAGACCCGGCTCAAGCTCGCCCTTCAGTAGGGCCCACACTTCGTTGCTGCCCTGCAAATCGCGACGAACCAGGGAACGGATATGCTCGCCGGCGCGGACATGAATGCTGTTATCTGCGGCCATGACCCAATCCACTGTGTTCGTTGAAAATACGAAAACGCCGCAAATATCGCCACAGCGAATTACGATCGATGATACGGGTGACCCGCCAGGATCGTCGCGATCCGGTAAAGCTGCTCGCCCAACATAACGCGCACCAGCTGGTGCGGCCAGGTCAGCGCGCCGAAGGACAGAACAAGGTCGGCCTGCTCGCGCAAGGATCTGTCATGGCCGTCGGCGCCGCCGATGGCGACGACCAGCGCCTTTCGGCCGCCGTCGCGCAACTGGCCAATGCGGGCGGCCAGGTCTTCCGAGGAAAGCGACTTGCCGCGTTCGTCGAGCAGGACGAGAACGGTGCCGGACTGCAATTGGGCCTGCAGCTTCTGGGCTTCCTCGCGGCGGCGCTCGTCGGCGCTCTGTCCGCGGCTCTCGGGGATTTCGACAATGCCGGCAAACTCCAGCCCGACCGCAGGTCCGCTCTTGGCGAAGCGCTCGAAATAGCGGTCGGCGAGTTCTCTCTCAGGGCCGGTCTTCATCCGGCCCACGGCATGAACGGTGATCTTCATCCTCGCCCCGGCGAGCTTGTCCTAACGCGCACCGTGACGGTTCACGGCACGCGGATCAAGGCTCAGTGCAAGGTCTCTTCCTCGAGATCCGGCGCCTGCCACATCTTTTCGAGATTGTAGAATTCGCGGACTTCGGGGCGGAAGACGTGGACGATGATGTCGCCCGAATCGATCAGGACCCAGTCGGCGCTGGCCAGCCCCTCGACGCGCGCATTGCCGAGGCCGGCATCCTTCAGCGCCTTGAGGAGATGATCGGCGACAGCCGAGACATGACGGTGCGATCGGCCTGAGGCGATGACCATATAGTCGCCGAGGCTCGATTTTCCCTGGATGTCGATTGAGACGATGTTTTCGGCCTTGGAGTCTTCCAGACTGGCAAGGACTGTGTCGATGGCGAGGGACGCGGCGTCGTTTCCGCTGATCCCTGCCGGCGAAGGCATGATGTCAGCCTTCTTCCGCAGTGCTGTTCTCAGTGTGTTTCCTTTCCCAACAAGAACAACCAAATCACCAGGCAAATCAGGTGACACCACTTAGATAGGCAGAGTTCCGTTGCAGTTTCAAGACGGGCGCCTTCGAAGCGTGATCTCCGCGCGATGTGGAGGAGGCGCTCCGCCAAGCCGCAAAAGGCGGGAACCGATGCCAGGCGCACGGGTTATCGGCGCATTGACCAACGGGACCCCCGCCATGCCCACCGACCCGCAAAGCGCCCTCATAACCATCCAGGCCGGGCTTGTGCAGCTGAGCACGCTGATCGTCTCCTATTCCTTCTCGGCCGTCGGCGCCGTCATCCTCCTGGTTGTCGGGTATCTCGTGGCCGGGCTTGCCGAGCGCTCGATCTATGCCGGCCTCGGCCACATCCACGGCTTCGATGAGACCTTGCGGCATTTCTTCTCGCAGGTCGTGCGTTACGCCATCCTGATCCTTGTCGTCATCATGGTGCTCGGCCAATTCGGCGTGCAGACCGCCTCCATCATTGCGGCGATAGGCGCTGCCGGCCTGGCCATCGGGCTGGCGCTGCAAGGCACGCTGCAGAACATCGCCGCCGGCATCATGCTTCTGGCGCTCAGGCCCTTCCGCATCGGCGAATATGTCGAGGTCGGCGCGATTGCCGGCACCATCGAGGAGATCGGTCTCTTCGCCACCAAGCTGCGCTCCGTCGACGGTGTCTATGTGATGGCGCCCAACTCGACGCTGTGGAACCAGCCGGTGCGCAATTTCACCCGCAACGGCGTGCGGCGCACCGACGTCACCTTGAGCATCGGCTCGTGGAACGACATCGACCGCGCGCAAAAGACGCTGCTTGCCATCGCAGCCGCCGAAAAGCGCATCCGGCGCGAACCGGCGCCGATCGCCTTCGTGGCCAGTCTCGGCGACACCACCGTTTCGCTCACGTTGCGCTACTGGACGTCGGCCGCCGACTATTTCTCGACCCAGATCGACATGACCAAGCGCGCCAAGCAGGCTTTCGATACCGAGGGCATCTCGATCCCGCTGCCGCCTCCGGAAATGCCGGCGCCGGAGGCGCGCAAGCAGTAGTCTCGCAACAGCGATTTTCAATCTGCCGGCATCCTGAACCGATTTCGAGGTATCTCGGCTATTGCCGTGATTTCGATCTGCAAGTCCGGACGATAGAGGCGCACGATCTCGACGGTTGTCGTCACCGGATAGGGCTCTGAAAAGAACTCCTTGCGGATATCTCCGGACGCCATGAACCGCTCGATATCGGTCGTATACTGGGTCAGCGATACGATATCGGCCATCTCCCCACCGATAGCCGCGAGCACGGCCTTGATGTTTTCGAGGGTTTGCCGGACCTGAACCCGCATGTCGCCCTTCCCGACAATCTGCCCTTCACGGTCAAGCGAAACTTGGCCTTTAAGGTGAACGAATTGCCCGCCCTCATGGATTTTCACCATGGAGAACGCGCCAAAAGGCTTCCACACCGTTGCGGGATTATAGCTCTTCGACATCTCTGATCTTGCTCGAATTTGGGCCAAAAAGTCGCGAAGATGCGCAGCTTGTCAATCTTTGACGTGTCGCTGCTGTTCGTCCGGCGCGAAGGCTAGCTCCACCGGCAAGGGCGTCTGCGCCGACATTGGCGCGAAACTGCCGCTTATGGCCGCGGGTGTCGGCCGGCCCGCCATCACGCGCCACAGCACGAACAGGCAGAAGGCCGCCGCGATGACGATGCCGACATAGATGAAGGTCGCGGTGCCGAAGACGGCGGAAAGCGCCGTCACGATGCCGGGCACGATGAAGCCGGCCAGCGACCAGGCGAACAGCATCGAGCTCGACAGCGCCAGAAGCTCGTCCTTGCCGGCGCGGTCGGCGGCATGCGCGCTGGAGAGCGCATAGATCGATTCCGACGCTCCGTCCCAGATGAGATAGATCACCACCAGCGCCATCAGCGCGCCTCCGTCGAAGACGATGGCGAGCACGCTAGCGATCGTCGCGAGCGCCGCCGCGCCCGCCAGCACGTAGCGACGGTCGGTGCGGTCGGATATCCAGCCGAGCGGAATCTGCAGGATGAGCGTGCCGACTGGCATCGCCGACAACAGCAGCGCGACGTCGGCTTGGCTGTAGCCCTTGGCGGTGGCATGGATCGGCGCGAAGCCGGAGACGATCATCGACAGGCCGCCGACCGCCAGCATGCCGGCGACGCCGACCGGCGAGATGCGCCAGGCGCGGCGAAGCGCCACCGATGCGGCCTGCGGCGCCGGCGGCTGCGCCAGCCGCGTCATGCCGACCGGCAGGATGGAAAGCGCCGTGAAGGTGATGCCGATCAGCGATGCCGCGGCCGTGTGGATATCGATCACGGCGAGCGTCGCGTACCCCACGCCGAGCCCGCCTATATAGGCGACATAGAATACCGCCATCACCCGGCCGCGGATCGAGTTCGGCAACGCATCGTTCAGCCAGCTCTGCGCGACGATGAACAGCCCGCAGATAGCGAAGCCGTAGAGCGCCCTGGCCGCGATCCACAGCAGCGGGATCGGCCCGGCGCCGATCGCCGCGTTGGAAAGCGCGATCAGCGCTGAAAGCACCATGAAGGCGCGCGCGTGACCCACTCGCTTGACGAGCGGCCCGGTCAGGATGCAGCCGGCAAGACCGCCGGCCGAAAGCCCGGTGACGATCAGCCCGGCCCAGGTCGGGTCGAATCCGTCGGCACCGAGGCGCACCGGGATATAGGCGAACATCAGCCCATTGCCGATCGCGATCAGCGCCATCGACACGATGACGCTGGCAATGGCGATAAGCGGCGCCGATTGCGCGGCGCGGGCGGGTTCGGTTGTGGTGGGGTTCTGCTTCAGCATGCTTGTGCAGCTTGGCTTAGCCGCAGGTTAAAAGCCGCCTCAAAAGCGACATGCCGCGCTTCCCCTTCTCCCCTTGTGGGAGAAGGTGGATCGGCGCATAGCGCCGAGACGGATGAGGGGTGTTCCAGCAAAATGAGACGTCTGCATTCCCTGGAACACCCCTCATCCGCCGCCTTCGGCGGCACCTTCTCCCACAAGGGGAGAAGGAGGGCGCCTACCCCTCCGCCGCGTTGCGGAGCGCGGTGGATGACAGCGACGAACGCGGACCGTGGATGAAGGTCCAGGCCGGTGCCGGCATGCGGGCAAGCAGCGGCGCGTCGCCCTCGTCGATACGGGCGTAGTCGAAGGTCTTGGCGACAACCGACGACAGGAAGGAGAGCGTGGCGCCCGGACGATCGATGACCGCGATGGGGAAGGTCAGCACGATCTCGCGCCAGCGCTGCCAGCGGTGGAAGTCGCGCAAACTATCCGCGCCCATGATCCAGACGAAATCGACGCCCGGGTTGCGCGCCTTGACCAAGGCAAGCGTGTCGGCGGTGTAGCGCGCATGCTGCGCCGCCTCGAAAGCGGTGACCTTGATTTTCGGATTCCTGGCGATCTTTTCGGACAGCTTGATGCGCTCGGCGAGCGGCGCCAGTTCCCGCGCGCTTTTCAGCGGATTGCCGGGCGTCACCATCCACCAAAGCTGGTCGAGCGCGAGCCTTCTCAGCGCGATCTCGGCGACCAGCGCATGGCCGGCATGCGGCGGATTGAACGAGCCGCCGAACAGACCGACCGTCAGTCCCCTGGCGGCATGGGGCATGCGGAAGTAGCGGGCGGGGACTGGCTGCTCAGGTTGGGAAAGCATGGTGCTAGGCCCCCCTCTCTGCCCTGCCGGGCATCTCCCCCTCGAGGGGGGAGATTGGCAGCTCGTCCGCAGGCGCAAATCTTACAACGTAGGCGGTTGGTGAAGCCCTATGTGCCAGTTGATCTCCCCCCTCGAGGGGGAGATGGCCGGCAGGCCAGAGGGGGGGGCCTGGGCGCAAGCTTCAACCCTTTAAGGCAAACGACTTCAAGGCCTCACCTGTCCCGATCCGCGCACGCGGTATTTGAACGAGGTGAGTTGCTCGACGCCGACCGGTCCGCGCGCGTGCATCTTGCCGGTGGCGATGCCGATCTCGGCGCCCATGCCGAACTCGCCGCCATCGGCGAACTGCGTCGAGGCATTATGCAAGAGGATCGCCGAGTCGATCTCGTTGAAGAAGCGCTCAACCGCAGCCGTATCGTCGGCGACGATCGCCTCGGTGTGGTGCGAGGAAAACGTCTCGATATGCTCGATCGCGCCGGCGACGCCGTCGACCAGCTTCACCGCGATGATGGCATCGAGATATTCCGTCACCCAGTCGGCATCGGTCGCCGGGCTGGCGTCGGCGAAGACTTTCATCACCTCGGCATCGGCATGGATCTCGCAGCCGGCGGCGCGCAGCGCTTCCAGGATCGGCACCAGATGCGTGGCGGCCACCGCGCGGTCGACCAGCAAGGTCTCGGCAGCGCCGCACACACCGGTGCGCCGCATCTTGGCGTTGACGGCGATCTTCACCGCCATGTCGAGATCGGCCGAGCGGTCGACATAGAGGTGGCAGATGCCTTCCAGATGCGCGAAAACCGGCACGCGCGCCTCGGTCTGCACGCGCCCGACCAGGCTTTTGCCGCCGCGCGGAATGATGACGTCGAGATTGCCGCCGAGACCTTTCAGCATCTCGCCGACGGCGGCACGGTCGGTGGTCGGCACCAGCTGGATAGCGTCCTGCGGTAGGTCGGCGGCCTTCAGCCCCTCGACCATGCAGGCATGGATCGCGGCCGAGGAATTGAGCGAGTCCGAACCGCCGCGCAGGATCACCGGATTGCCCGCCTTGAGGCAAAGCGCGCCGGCGTCCGCCGTCACGTTTGGCCGGCTCTCATAGATGACGCCGATGACGCCGAGCGGCGTGCGCACGCGCTCGATATGGAGCCCGTTCGGCCGGTCCCAGGCGGCAATTGTTTCGCCGACCGGATCCTTGAGCACTGCAATTTCTTGGATACCGTCGGCCATCGCCTTGATGCGCGAGGGATTGAGCTTCAGCCGGTCCATGAACGAACCCGACAGGCCGGCCTCCTCGCCATTCGACGTATCGATGGCGTTGGCGTCGAGAATGGCCTGCTCGTTGCGCAGGATGGCTTCGGCCATGGCAACCAGCGCATCGTTCTTGGCCTTGGCGGAAGCAACGGCCAACGGTCGGGCGGCGGCGCGAGCGCGACGGCCGATATCGGCCATCAGCGCCACGGTGTCTTCGCCGGACTTTTCATGCAGCTTCAGCATGTTTCATCCCTCCGCCCTATCTCTTTATTCCACGCAATCCCGAACGGAAACCGCTTCGCACTTTTCCTGGAATTGCTCTAGTCGTCGGCCAATACTTGGTCGCCGGCAACGCTTACCACAAGGTCGTCGCGATGGATCATCGCCGAACGCGCCTCGTAGCCGAGCACGTTTTCGATCTCGGCCGTCTTCAGGCCTGCGATCCTTACGGCATCGGCGGCATCGTAGGCAACCAGCCCGCGCGCGATCTCGCGGCCCTCCGGAGACAGGATCGCCACCGTGTCGCCGCGCGAGAAATTGCCGCTGACCAGCTTGACCCCGGCAGCCAGCAGCGACTTGCCCGACATGAGCGCGCCCACGGCGCCCGCATCGACGGTGAGCCGTCCGGCCGGCTCGAGCTGCCCGGCGATCCAGGTCTTGTAGCCCTTCACCGGATTGGCGCTCGGCTTGAAAAAGGTCGCGCGCTCGCCGCGTTCGATCGCCATCAGCGGCGACAGCCTTGTGCCGGACGTGATGATCATGGCGGTGCCGGCGGCATTGGCGATCTTGCCGGCATCGAGCTTGGTACGCATGCCGCCGCGCGACAGCTCCGAGGCCGCTGCGCCCGCCATCGCCTCGATATCCGGCGTGATGCGGTCGACCACCGGGATGAACTTCGCTTGCGGGTCCTTGGCCGGCGGCGCCGTGTAGAGCCCGTCAATGTCGGAAAGCAGCACCAACAGATCGGCGCCCATCATCGTCGCCACCCGCGCCGCGAGCCGGTCATTGTCGCCGTAGCGGATTTCCGAGGTCGCCACCGTGTCGTTCTCGTTGATGACCGGCACCGCCTTCATCTTGAGCAGGGTCGAGATCGTCGCGCGCGCGTTGAGGTAGCGGCGACGCTCCTCGGTGTCACCAAGCGTCAAAAGGATCTGGCCCGACTTCAGCCCGTCCTTGCCAAGCGCGTCCGACCAGGCACCGGCAAGCGCGATCTGGCCGACGGCGGCCGCCGCCTGGCTCTCCTCGAGCTTCAGCGCGCGTTTGCCGAGGCCCAGGATAGTGCGCCCGAGCGCGATGGCTCCCGAGGAGACGACAAGCACTTCGGCGCCGGCACCGGCAAGCACCGCGATGTCGTCGGCGAGAGAGGTCAGCCAGTCGCGCTTCAAACCTGTCGCGCGGTCGACGAGCAGCGCCGAACCGATCTTCACTGTGATGCGCCGGTATGATTTCAGCGATTTCATGGGTCTTATCGCCAGCGCGTGTCGACAGGAGCCGGAACGGCGTCGCGCGCTTCCGCGACCACCGCCATCAGCGCGCGCAGCACGGCCTCGACGCCTTCGCCGGTGACGGCCGACAGCAGCATCGGCGCGCGGCCGGCGGCGCGCTTCAGCGAGGCCGCCTTTTTCTTGCGGGCGTCCGCGTCGAGGATGTCGACCTGGCTGAGCGCCACGATTTCGATCTTGTCGGTCAGCCCATTGCCATAGGCATCGAGCTCGGCGCGAACCGTCTTGTAGGCCTTGCCCGGGTTTTCCTCCTGTGCGGAGACGAGGTGGACCAGTACGCGCGTGCGCTCGACATGGCCGAGGAAGCGGTCGCCGATGCCCACCCCCTCATGCGCCCCTTCGATCAGGCCGGGAATGTCGGCGAGCACGAATTCGCGGCCGTCGATGCGGGCAACGCCGAGGCCGGGATAGAGCGTGGTAAACGGATAGTCGGCGATCTTCGGCTTGGCCGCGGTGACGGCGGCAAGAAAGGTCGACTTGCCGGCATTGGGCAGGCCGACCAGGCCGGCGTCGGCGATCAGCTTGAGCCGGAGCCAGATGCTCAGCTCCTCGCCCGGCAGGCCGGGATTGGCGCGCCGCGGCGCCTGGTTGGTCGAGGTCTTGAAATGCTGGTTGCCGAAGCCGCCATTGCCGCCCTTGGCAAGCAGGAAGCGCTGGCCGACGACGGTCAGGTCGCAGATCAGCGTCTCATTGTCCTCGGCAAAGATCTGCGTGCCGGCCGGCACTTTCAGCGTGATGTCGGCGCCCTTGGCCCCTGTCATGTTGCGGCCCATGCCGTGCATCCCGGTCTTGGCCTTGAAATGCTGCTGGTAGCGATAGTCGATCAGCGTGTTCAGCCCGTCGACCGCTTCCGCCCACACATCGCCGCCGCGGCCGCCATCGCCGCCGTCGGGCCCGCCGAACTCGATGAATTTTTCACGCCGGAACGACACCGAACCGGCACCGCCATCGCCGGAACGGATGTAAACCTTGGCTTGGTCGAGGAATTTCATCGTTTCAAGTTTCTGCTATTGCACTTGCGGGATTGCTCTAAACCAAGGCAGGGCCGAGGGCGAGGCCGATTTGCGACTAAAGCGCCGGATGCCCTTTCGGCGCGCACGCGGTAGCACTGGCGGGGACTGAAGGGGCGCGGGAATGAAGATCGTTTCCTACAACATCCAGTACGGCATCGGCCTCGACCACAAATACGATGTCGGGCGCATCGCCGAGGCCGTGCGCGGCGCCGACGTGATCGCGCTGCAGGAAGTGACCCGCAACAACCCGCGCAACGGCGACCGCGACATGGTGGCCGAGATCAGCGAGGCGCTGCCCGATTATTTTGCCGCCTATGGCAGCAATTTCGAGGTCAATATCGGCTCGCGGCTGGAGAACGGCCGCGCCATCTCGACTTCCTTCCAGCTCGGCAACATGGTGCTGTCGAGGACGCCCATTCATTTGTCGCGCAACCTCCTTTTGCCGCGCAGCCGCAGCCTCGAGGCCATGAACTTCCAGCGCGGCGCGCTCGAGGCGCTGATCGAGACGCCGCTCGGCTTCATCCGCTTCTATTCCACCCATCTCGACCACCGCAGCCCGGTCGAGCGCCAGAGCCAGATCCGCTTCCTGCGCCAGCGCCTCTTGAACTATGCGCTCGAAGGCGGCGGCCTGTCGGGCATTCCCGAGATCGGCCTGCCGGATCTGCCCTATCCGGAAGCCTTCATCGTCATGGGCGACTTCAACATGCTGCCGGGCTCCCCCGAATATGTCGAACTCGCCGGCCGCCCGGACCATGAGTTCGGCATGCCGCTGACCGCCGATCTTGCCGTCGACGTCACCCAGCGCCTTGCCGTCGCCGACCTCGTCACCTGGGTCGACCCCGACCGCCCCGACGACAAAAGCCGCCACAAATGCATCGACTACATCTTCACCAGCGCCTCGCTGGCCAGATCGCTGAAGCGTCTATGGTCCGACCGGGACGCCGTCGGCTCCGACCACCTGCCGCTCTGGGCCGAGCTGGGTTGAATTCTGAACTCCCCCTCATCCGGCCGCTACGCGGCCACCTTCTCCCCGAGGGGAGAAGAGATTGGCGCCGGCGCTTACCTGCTCCTCTCCTCTTGGGGAGAGGTCGGATTGCCCCGAATTGCCCTTCGCAATTCGGTTGGCAATCCGGGTGAGGGGGCGCTTGCCCAG
>NZ_VFWS01000158.1:0-9956 GCF_006443065.1 Mesorhizobium sp. B1-1-5
ACGCCAGGTGCTTCTATGTCGGGGCACTCGGCAGCAGGAAAACCCATTCCAAGCGTGTCGAGCGCCTGTTGGCGCTGGGCGCCAGTTCCGAGCAGATCGGTCGCATCCAGGCGCCGATCGGTCTCGATATCGGCGCGGCCAGCCCCGCCGAGATCGCCGTCGCCGTGCTGGCGCAGGTCATTCACGCGTTTCGCTCGCGCGGCCTTGAAGCCAGGGAAGCCGCAGCGTGAAATTCGGCCCGGTTCCTATCGAACAGGCCGAAGGCGCCGTGCTTGCGCACGCGACGACGGTCGGCGAGCGACGTTTCCGCAAAGCGCATCGGCTGAGTGCAGAGGATGTCGGGGTGCTGAAAGCGGCGGGCATCAGCGAAGTCGTCGCGGCCGTGCTTTCTCCCGGCGATCTGGGCGAAGACGCCGCCGCCGAACGGATCGCGACCGGTATGCGCCACCGCAATGTCGCGGCCAAGCCTGCCGCGACGGGGCGGGTCAACCTCCATGCCGAAGCCGCTGGCGTCTTCACCGTCAACAGCGCGATGATCGACGCCATCAATGCCGTCGATCCAGCCATCACCATCGCGACGCTGGCGCAGCACACGCCGGTCGAGAAGGGCCAGATGGTGGCGACGGTCAAGATCATCCCCTTTGCCGTCGCCGCAAGCCTGGTGGACAGCGTGGTGAGAATTTGCGCCGGCCGCGAGATATTTGCCGTCAATGCCTATCGGCCCGTTACTGTCGGGGTCATCCAGACGGTGCTTCCCGGCGTCAAGCCGAGCGTGCTCGACAAGACGCTGCGCGTCACCGAGGCGCGGCTGGCGCGTTTCGGCGGCCGACTGACGGCCGAGCGGCGCACGCCGCACGACGTGGCGCCGGTCGCCGCGGCCGCAACCGCGCTGGCGCGCGACAACGACATGGTGGTGATCTTCGGCGCCTCGGCGATGAGCGACTTCGCCGATGTCGTGCCGGCCGCGATCGAACAGGCCGGGGGTACCGTCGTCCGCGCGGGCATGCCGGTCGATCCCGGCAATCTGCTGGTGCTCGGAACGCTCGACGGCAAGCGTGTCGTCGGCGCGCCCGGTTGCGCGCGCAGTCCGAAGGAGAATGGCTTCGACTGGGTACTCGATCGCCTGGTTGCCGGGCTTGAGGTGACGGCGGGCGATATTGCCGGAATGGGCGTCGGCGGGCTTTTGATGGAAATCCCGACCAGACCGCAGCCGCGCGAGCCGGCGCCGCAGCCGGCAAGATCGGCGCTGAAAGTCGATATCGTGCTGCTGGCCGCCGGCCGCTCGAGCCGCATGGGCGGGCCGAACAAGCTTCTGGCGCTGTTTGACGGCGAGCCGCTGGTGCGCCGTACCGCCTCCCGCGCGCTGGCCTCGAAGGCCGCCGCCACCGTCGTCGTCACCGGCCACCAGCGCCAGCGCGTGCGTTCCGCGCTTTCCGGTCTCGGTGTGAGGGTCGCCGACAATCCGGACTTCGCCGATGGCCTCGCTTCGTCGTTGAAGGCGGGCATCGCCAAGGTCGCGCCCGACGCGGCCGGCGCCATGATCGTGCTTGGCGACATGCCCGGCGTTTCGTCGAAAGACCTCGACAGCCTGATCGACGCGTTCCGCAGCTCCGACGGTCGCTCCGTGGTGCGCGCTTCGCACCAAGGCAAGCAAGGCAATCCGGTGCTTTTGCCGCGATCGCTTTTCGCGGCCGTCGCGCAGCTCGAGGGCGATACCGGGGCGCGGCATTTGGTCGAAGCCGAGGGCCTCGACGTCATCGATGTCGAGATCGGGCAGGGTGCCTCGATCGATGTCGACACACGCGAGGCGCTGGAAGGGGCGGGCGGCGTTCTGCAGGATTGACAAAGCGGAGCCGAATTTCGCATGCCTCTCGGCATGGCTTTGCGTTTCCGACTTTTCTTCGCCCTGATCGCCGCGACAGCGCTTTCCCTCTCGACGGCCGAGGGGCAAACGCTTTCGCTAAAATCGTTCAAGGACGATCTCTTTGCCTATCCGGCGACACTGTCGACCGGCGACAACGGCGCTTACACCGTCCTCGACTATCGCGAGATGCGCGACATCAACCAACGCGACGAGGTGCCGGAAAAGCGCGTGCATGCGCAATACACCGATCCCGGTGTGCGCAAGGTGCAGCAGGACCTGATGCTGAAGACCGATGCCGGCGATATCAGGCATGTCGCGGTCGGCCGGACGGAAAGCGCGTCCATCATCGTGCTCTACCTGCACGGGCAAGGCGGCAGCCGCAAGCAAGGCGTCGACGACTTCACCTTCGGCGGCAATTTCAACCGCATCAAGAACCTGATGGCCGCCAACAACGGTCTCTATCTTTCGCCGGATTTTCCCGATTTCGGGGACAAGGGCGCGGCGCAGGTCGCAGCGCTCATCGACCACTATGCCGAGACATCGCCGGGCGCGAAGATCTTCGTCGCCTGCGGCTCGATGGGCGGGTTGATCTGCTGGAAGCTCGCCGCGCGCAAGGACACGGGCGGCCGCATCAACGGCCTGCTACTGCTCGGTTCGCTATGGGACGACAGTTTTCTCACCAGCCCCGCCTTCAAGCGCCGCGTGCCGGTGTTCTTCGGCCAGGGCAGCCATGACACGGTCTTCCCGGTGGACAAGCAGGAAGCCTTCTTCCGCTCGATCCTCGCCAGGAAGGCTTATCCGACCCGCTTCGTGCGCTTCGAAACCGGCACGCACGGCACGCCGATTCGCATGGTCGACTGGCGCGGCACGCTGAACTGGATGCTGACGAGGGCTCCCTGATTTCCTCTGCCGAGGCTCAAGGCGCCGTGTTGTAGTCGATGACCGTCTGCGGATTTTGCTCGCCGTCGTAGGATGCATCGACGTCATACTGGACAAGCGAGAAATCGCCGTTGCGGAAGAGGTAGGTTCCCGATGACGAGGCATCCCCCACACCACGCCATTTGTTGGATGTGGTGATGGTCTTCGTGTTGTCGTCATAGTCCGAGTTGGTCGCCCAGCCGCTGGTCTTGAAACCAATGATGTGGATCGATTCGACCTTGCCTTCGCTGTTGTTGTTCTCGTAGCGGATGTCGAGATCCGGCTCGGTGAACTGCAACTGTGAGACGCCGTTGACATCGTCGGTGATGTAGTAGACCGCCGTTTCGTTATAGGCGGCCATCGAGCAGAAGAAGCGGAACAGCCGCGTCTCGCGTTCCGGGTCGCTGGGCTGGGCGTCCTTGTCCTTATAATGGATGGAATGAGCCTCTGGCTCGCCGATCGGCTTGCCGTCCGGATCCTGCTTGTCGCACTGACCGGCATACGTGGCGAGGAAGGCCTTCTTGGCCTGTTCCAGCGCCTCGTCCTTCTTCGGCGGCGGCGGACCGTCGCCGCAGCTTGCCGGCACGGCGCTGTCGAAATCCTCGGTCGACGGCTTCAACGCGCCCTTGTCGATGAAGATCGGCTGAAAGGGCGGCTCCTGGATCTGCGCATTGACCTGGCGGACCGTGTAGCAGCCGGCGAAAACCTTGGCGTCGCCTTTCTTGTCGGTCGCCTGGATGGCAACCGGGACGCTGTAGTAGATGCTGCCGGCAGCACCGTCCTCCGAGATAGCGCCAGTCTTGACTTCGACGTTGTCGGTGCCGTCATAACCCTTGACGAAGGCGTTGAAATCCTTTGCCGGCTTCGTATCGCCGAAATAGCCCCAGGCACGGGCGAATTCGTGACGGTTGATGGCGCTGTAAAGCGAGCGGACGACCGCATCGGCGCTTGATCGGTCATCAACATAGGGCGCATCCGCCGCGAGCGCGGAATGCGTGAAGCCGGCCAATGAGAAAAAGACAGTCGCTGCGAAAGTAGCTCTTTTCATCGAATCCTCCGCGGTAACGAAAATACTACCACGGCGATTGCGGCGGCGCGGTGACGCCGTGGACAGGGCCGCTTGAAGAATCGTGGCTGGAGGCGCTAGTTCACGGCCCGCGGCGCTGGGCCGCGTGGGGAGATTGCCCGTGACCATTTCCATGTACGATATATCTGTGGGCGTTTTTTCCGCCAGGCTGGAGGCGCTGGCCAGCGTCTTGACGGCGGCGGAGCAGAATGCCGGCGAACGCAAGATCGATCCGCAGGTGTTCCTCACCGCGCGGTTGGCGCCCGACATGTTCGCGCTGGCCAGGCAGGTCCAGATCGCTACCGACCATGCCAAGGGCGCGCCGTCGCGGCTCGCCGGGCGCGAGGTGCCGAAATATGAGGACAATGAAGCGAGCTTTGCCGAGTTGCAGGCCCGGATCGCCAAGACGCTCGATCATCTGGCGACATTTGCGGCGGCCGATCTGGAAGGGTCTGAGGACAGGACGGTCGAAGTGCGGCTCGGCGGCCGCGAAACCGCGCTGCCCGGCCTGCAATATCTGCTGCATCTGGCGATGCCGAATTTCTATTTCCACGTCACCACGGCCTACGACATCCTGCGCCACAATGGCGTGCCGCTCAGCAAGCAGACTTTCCTCGGAAATCGTTGATTTTGAATGGCTTGGAGGTTTCCCGGGATTCCGGGAAACCTCTTTGGCTCAGCTCAGCGGATCGACATTTCGCGAGCGATGCGCGGAAAATCCGCCGGCTTGACGCCGATATCGGCGCGGTCCGCATTGCTCATCGCGTTCAGAAGCGCAAGCGCCGAGCGGTAACGCTGGTGTTCCTGCGGCCTCGGCCGAGCGAACATTTCAGTGAAGAACCCCATGACTCAGTTGCCCCAGTTGGTCCTCCCGACTCCAGCATATAGGCGATTTGTTAAAATTGTGCAGTGCAGCATTTGCATGGCTGCCATGCCGCGACAATTTTTCCCGCCACAATCGATTTTCCGTGAAACTTTTCGGCAGGCTCGACCGTAGGCACCCGTGCCGGCACATGGCTGGCTTTTTCCTCGCCACTCCTGGCGACCTTGCCGGACTGCACGAATGAGCAGTCCGGCTTTTTATTTTCCGATGCCGTCTTGTCCGATGCCGTCTTGCCGGGCGGAAAAGCCGCCAATTGTTAACATCACCAGAATTCATTCTTAACGAGAGCGCCCTATCTTGGCGGCATCACTGCATGCCGTCACGACAGGGAGGTTGAGATCGGCACCGGGAACAAGCTCGATTTCGCTTCGTTGCTCGACGACCTGATCGTCGCCTCCGAGAAAGGCGAGGACGAGGGCGCCCGGCCGTCTATCCCGTTCGATTATCTGTCCGTGGCCGATGAATTGCATTCCGGCCGCATCAAGGTCGCCGGCGAGAGCGTCGCCGCCGAATATCGCGAGCAAGGCGCCGACCTTGCTGCCGAGTTCGCTGCACTTCTCGACCAGGCGAAACTGGCGCTTGCCGGCGAAGAGCACTGGCCGGAGGAGAAGCTGCCGCCGATCGATCCCGAAGCGATCGCCAGCGAGCTCGGCCTCGACCGTCCCGCCAAGAACGCCGATTTCGGTCGCATCCGCCGCAACTTCGCCTTCGCCAACCATCCGGACCGGGTCGCGCCGCATCTGCGCCAGCGCGCCATGATCCGCATGCAGGTTGCCAACATGCTGATCGACGAGGCGAAGCGGCGGGCTTTGGCCGGGGCCAGGCGGTAGTTCCCTCCATCAGAGACTTCAACTGTTCGCTTCGGCGACCCATCGCAAGCCATCGAAATTGGCTGGAGCCTCTCCGATATTCGTCATCCTTGGGCGTAGCGACGCGAAGCGGAGCGCAGACCCAAGGATCCATTCCGTGACCTTCAACGTAGAGTGCAACGGTGCAGAATTCTGTAATCGCTGCAACGCCTTAAGGTAACGGAATGGATCCTTGGGTCTGCGCGCGTCGCTTCGCTCCTTGCTCCGCCCTAGAATGACGAACTGACTGACGCTTCGGCCAATCTCGAAACTGGGCGACTTTGCAAAACGCAAGCGTTTTGCTCTATGTTCAACTTCCTCCCCGCGCAGCCCGCGCAAAAACTCCCGTCGGAGACATTTTATGCATAAACGCCGCCTTGGTCGGACCGATCTCCTTGTTTCGCAAATCTGTCTCGGTTCGATGACGTGGGGCCAGCAGAACAGCGAGGCCGAGGGCCACGCGCAGATGGATCTGGCGTTCTCGCGCGGGGTGAATTTCATCGACACGGCCGAGCTTTACCCGATCCCGCCCAAGGCGGAGACGCAAGGGCGAACCGAGAGGATCATCGGCAGCTGGATGAAGGCCAATCGCAACCGCGACAAGGTCATCCTTGCCTCGAAGGTGGTCGGCCGCACGGCCAATACGTGGTTCCGCGGCGATCGTCCGTCGAAGCTGGTGCGCGCCGACATTGTCGACGCGGTCGAGAAATCGCTGGCCAAGCTCGGCACCGATTATATCGACCTCTACCAGATCCACTGGCCGGACCGGGACATTCCGTGGGGTTCGAACCCGACGCGGATCGGAGCGGTGGCGCGCCGGGCCGATGCCGCAGCCGGGCCCGCAGACGAAACACCGATTGCCGAGACGCTTGCCGTCTTCGAGGGCCTGGTGAAAGCCGGCAAGATCCGCCATCTCGGCCTCTCGAACGAAAGCTCCTGGGGCGTCATGCGTTTTGTATTCGAAGCCGAGAAGGGCGCCGGTCCGCGCGTCGCCTCGCTGCAGAATGCCTATAACCTCGTCAACCGCACCTTCGAGGTGAACCTTGCCGAAGTCTGCGAGCGCGAGGAGATCGCGTTTCTTCCCTATTCGCCGCTGGCGCAGGGTTATCTCACCGGAAAATACGATCATGGGGCGCGACCGCAGGGCTCGCGCTCGCAGCTCTTCAACCGCGGTCAGCGCTACGAGACGCCGAACGCGGCGGAGGTGCTGCTTCAATACAATGAACTGGCGCGTTCCTTCGGCATGGAGCCGGCGCTTTTCGCCAACGCCTATGTGGCGAGCCGGCCCTTTGTGACGGCGAACATCGTCGGTGCCACCAGCGTTGCGCAGCTCGAGACGGCGCTGTCCTCGGTCGACGTCACCTGGACGGACGAGATGCAGAAGGCGGTCGACGCCATCCACCAGCGTGTCGGCAATCCGTGTCCTTGAGCGGGAATCGTTTAGAAAACAAAGAGGTGGAGACGATGGCAGACTTTCCGATCGAGGACGTGCGCGGCAGATTTCCGGCGCTTTCTCTGACTGACGAAGGCCATCGCCGCATCTATCTAGACAATCCCGCCGGCACGCAGGTGCCGCGAGCGGTGGCCGACGCAGTGTCCCGCTGCCTGCTGACGACCAATGCCAATCTGGGCGGTTTTTTTGAGACTACGGTCGCCGCCCAAAAAGTGGTCGACGCTGCGCATGCCGCGATGGCTGATTTCCTGAACGCCGCAAGCGTCGAGGAGATCGTCATCGGCGCCAATATGACGACGCTGACCTACCACATGTCGCGCACCCTCGGCCGCACGATGCAGCCAGGCGACGAGATCATCGTCACGCGCATGGACCACGAGGGCAATGTCTCGCCCTGGCTGCAGCTTGCCGAGGATCTCGGCCTGGTCGTGCGCTTCCTGCCGTTCGACGAGCGGAGCTGGCAGGTGGAGGAGGCGGCGCTCAAGGGACTGCTTTCGGAAAAGACGCGGCTTGTCGCGCTGAACTATGCCTCCAATCTCACCGGCTCGATCAACCGGGTGAAGGCGCTGACGGCGGCAGCTAAACAGGCCGGCGCGCTGGTTTATGTCGATGCCGTGCAATTCGCGCCGCACGGGCTGATCGACGTGCAGGCGCTCGGCTGCGATTTCCTGATCTGCTCGGCCTATAAATTCTTCGGGCCGCATATGGGCATCTTATGGGGCCGCCGCGACGTCATCGACGCGCTCCAGCCTTACAAATGCCGCTGCTCGTCGAACGTCCTGCCCGAGCGGTTCGAACTCGGCACGCCGCAGATCGAGCTGATGGCCGGGTTGACGGCGGCAATCGACTATTTCGCCGATCTCGGCGCTGCCGCCGGCGAGAGCGGGTCGCGACGGCAGCGGATCGCCAAGGCGTTCGAGGTCTCGATCGCTTACGAGAATACGCTGGCCCGGCAATTGATCGAAGGCCTGTCCGACATCGAAGGCCTGGTGATCCACGGCATCACCGATCCGGAACGCCTCGCGGAACGGGTGCCGACCGTTTCCTTCACCGTCGAAGGCATCGCGCCGGAAACGATCGTGCGGCAGATGAATGCCGAAAACATCTTCATCTGGTCAGGCCACAATTATGCGTGGGAGGTCGTCCACCAACTCGGCATACCCGCCGAGCAGGGCGTCGTGCGCATCGGCATTGCGCATTACAACACGGCGGACGAGATCGACGAGACGCTGCAGAGCGTGCATCGCGTGATCGCGATGCTGCGGCAGCAGCGTTCGTAGTTTTTAGCTTTACGCAATTCCGGACGGAAAACCGCTACACACTTTCCTGGAATTGCTTCTAACCCTGCTTGCCGCCGAAGCCGGTGAGGAAAGCGGTGAGGTTGTCGCCGAGCGCATCGCAGAGATAGCCGCCTTCCTGGACAATGACCGTCGGCAGGCCGAGCCCGGCTATCGCTTCGCCGATGCGCGAGAAGCCAGGCGTCGTCACCGACAGGCCGCCGAATGGGTCGCCCTCGAAAGCGTCGAGGCCGAGCGCCACGACCAGCGCTTCCGGCGCGAAGGCGCGGATGCGCTGGAAGGCCGTCGCCAGCGCTCCGAGAAAGGCCGCGTCGCCGGACTTGCGCGGCAGCGGCAGGTTGAGATTGTAGCCGAGGCCGGGACCTTCGCCGCGCTCGTCTGCATATCCCCAGAAGAACGGGTAGAAGCGCACCGGATCGGCATGCAGCGAGACGGTCAGCACGTCGGGGCGGGCGTAGAAGATCCCTTGCGTGCCGTTGCCGTGGTGCAAGTCGACATCGAGGATGGCGACGCGGGCGGCGTTCTTGCGCAGCACTTGCGCCGCGACCGCCGAATTGTTGATGAAGCAGAAGCCGCCGGCGACATCGGCGAAGGCATGATGTCCTGGCGGGCGACAGAGCGCATAGGCTGAAGGCGCGCCGGCGATAACCGCTTCGGCAGCTTCCACCGCGCTCCAGGCGCTCCACAGCGCGCTGTTCCAGGTCTTGGCCGAAATCGGGCAGGCGGTGTCGGCCATGTGGTAGCCGGCCTGGCCGACAGCAGAGGCTGGATAAGAGCCGTTGCGGGCGATCGGGTGGATGTTCGGGATGACTTCCGCCGAGGCGCCTTCGATGCGCTGCCAGCGCCCAAAAATGTGCTCGAGGAAATCGAGATATTCAGGCGTATGCACCGCGGCGATCGGGCCAAGCCCATGATTGCCTGGACGTTCGATCGTCAAGCCGGCCGATCTTGCGCCGGCTAACAATCGTTCAATCCGCTCCGGCTTTTCCGGGTTGGGCTGAGGCGCGCCGCTGGAGAGGAAAGCTTTCGGGTCATGGCGCTTCTGCTCCTCGGCATAGAAGGCTTTCATCGTCATTCCTCCAGCGTATCGGCAAAGGCGAAAAAGGCATCGCCGACGATTTTCTGCACCTGCTCGTAGCTCGACCGGCCGATGCCCAGTCTTTCGTAGAAGGCCTTGGCCGTCTCATTGTCGGTATCGACGGACAGCCTCAGATAGCCACCGCCCTCCGCGCGGCACTCCTTCGCCACGCGTCTGAGCAGTTTTTCGCCGATGCGGCGGCCGCGGAAGCGATCCTCGACATAAAGGTCCTGCACATAGACGCCGGGACGGCCCATCCAGGTCGAGAAGATCGGAAAATGCAGGCAAAGCCCGGCGAACTCGCCGTCGATCTCGGCGATTAGGGTCGAGAAGGCGGGGTTGGCGCCGAAGCCGTAGCGGCGCAGATCCTCGGGTGTCGAAGTGATTTCCTGATGCGCGCCGATATGTGTGCCGAGGCGCAGCAGGGCGGCATGGATGGTTTCGACATCGTCGATGGTGCCAGGGCGGAGGGTGGCGGCTTGCGAGCTTTTGCTCATTGGGAGCGTGGCGCCCAGGCACCCCCCTCTGGCCTGCCGGCCATCTCCCCC
>NZ_VFWS01000159.1:0-9777 GCF_006443065.1 Mesorhizobium sp. B1-1-5
ATTTTCGCCGTGCTGGTCACCTTCAACGAATTCCTTTTCGCGCTGGCGCTGACCGCGACGCCGCGGGCGATGACCATGCCGCGCGGGACCGCCACGCTCATCGGGCGCATCGATACCGACTGGGCCTCGATGGCGGCCGCCGGCGTCATCGGAGCGTTGCCGATCGTGTTCTTCGCGCTGCTGGTGCAGCGGCACTTGGTTCGCGGCCTGACCATGGGCGCGGTGAAATGACTGCCGCTCGGATACACGAACCGGCCGGCAGCGCTGGAGCGGCCTGATGAGAAAGTCGAACGCATGATGGATGTTTGTCTGTTCGGGGTGGGGCTGATCGGCCGCGTGCATGCGAGCAATCTCGCGCGCCATCCGAAGGTGCGGCTGCGCTACGTCGTCGATCCCAATCGCGAGGCGGCCGAGAAGGTCGCCGCCGTAACCGGCGCCGAGATCGCGGACACCGAGCTCGTTATGAACGATCCGTCGGTGAAGATGGTGTTCATCGCATCGGCGACGCGCACCCACGCGGAGCTTGCCATGGCAGCGGCCGCGCATGGCAAGGCGATCTTCTGCGAGAAGCCGATCGATCTCGACCTCAAGCGCACCGACGAGTGCCTGGCCGCGGTCGCGAAGGCCGGCGTGCCGTTCCAGATCGGCTTCAACCGCCGCTTCGATCCGAGCTTCCGGGCGCTGAAGGAGCGCCTCGACGGCGGCGAGATCGGCGCCGTCGAGCAGGTCATCATCACCAGCCGCGATCCCGAACCGGAGACCGAGGAAGCGCTGGCCGGAGGCGGCGGCGTCTTTCGCGAGATGACCATCCACGACTTCGACATGGCGCGGAACATGCTTGGCGAGGAGCCTGTGGAGCTTTTCGCGACCGGCTCCTCGCTGGTGGCGCCGCAATACGGGAAGCTCGGCGACTACGACACCGCGATGTTCATCCTGCGGACGGCGTCCGGCCGGCAATGTCACATCAACAACAGCGTCAGGGCGGCCTATGGCTATGACCAGCGCATCGAGGTGCACGGCGCGGACGGCATGCTGCAGGCCGGCAACCGGCTGCCTACCTCGGTGGAATTGTATGGCGGCAAGGGCATATCGCGCGACAAGCCCTATTACTTCTTCGTCGAACGCTATGCGGAGTCCTACGCCGCCGAGATCGACCATTTCATCACCTGCGTCGAAACGGGCAGGCGGCCGGCAGTCACGGCCAGCGATGGGCGCAAGGCGATGATCCTTTGCGAAGCGGCGCTCGCGTCGGCCCGGTCCGGCAGGTTCGAGCCCGTAGAGCTGTGAGCGGATGGTCCGAAGCAAGCGGGAGTTTCCGAAATGAAGATTGGCATGATCACGGACAGCCTCGGCAACCTGTCCTTCGACGAGATGCTGCGCGCCTCGGCCGAGCTGGAGCTGGAGACGCTGGAGTTCGCCTGCGGCAACTGGTCGTCGGCGCCGCATATCGATCTGGCGGCCATGCTGGACAGCGCGACGACCCGGGCCGAATTCGTCGCCAAGATTCGCGACCACGGGCTGACGATCGCAGCGCTTAACTGCTCCGGCAACCCGCTGCATCCGGGACCGCAGGGCAAGCAGCATCGCCAGGTGACCGAGGACACGATCCGGCTGGCGAGTGTCCTGGGCATCGACCGCGTGGTGATGATGTCCGGACTGCCTGGAGGGCCGGGCGACGCCAACCCCAACTGGATCATCACCGACTGGCCGCCCGAATGCGCCGACATCCAGCGCTACCAGTGGGACGATTGCATCATCCCCTATTGGCGCAATCTCGTCGGATTTGCGGACAATCTGGGCATCAGGAAGCTTTGCCTGGAACTGCATGGGCATCAGGCCGTGTACAATGTCCAGACGCTGTTCCGGCTGCGCGATGCGGTCGGCGAGACGGTCGGCGCCAACTACGATCCGAGCCATCCGATGTGGATGGGCGCCGATCCCATCGCCGCCGTGCGCAAGCTTGGCTCGGCGATCTACTACGTCCACGCCAAGGACACACGCATCGAACCTATACCGGCCGCTATTGACGGCACGCTCGATACGCGCCCGCCAAATCATTATGCCGAAAGGGCCTGGAATTACATCACGCTCGGCTACGGCCACGGTGAAACCTGGTGGCGGCAGTTCTGCACCGCGCTGAAGCAGGCCGGCTATGACGACGTGTTGTCGATCGAGCACGAGGACATGATGCTGTCGCCGATGGAAGGCATGCGCAAATCCGTGGCGCTGCTGCGCAACGTCGCCATCAACCTGGCCTGAATGTTCAGATCCGAACCTGCATTGGCCGGCCACCGTGGGCCGTCATACCGGCCCCAGCGCTCGGCTCGATCACCTCACATCGACCCAGCGCTGCTCCTGGAACGAACGGGCCATGGCATGCACGGTGCGCTCGATCTCCAGCCCCTCGTCGAAGTCGACGATGCGGGCCGGCTTGCCGGCGATGCGCATCAGGAGCTCGCGGCATTCGATCATCTTGAGGTCGTTGAAGCCCAGCCCGTGGCCGGGCGCCGGCAGGAAGGAATCGTAGGGCCTGTGGTGCGGCGCGACCAGGATGGTACGGTAGCCCTGCTCGGTCGGTCGGTCGGCGGTGAGGTAGAGCTGAAACTCGTTCATCCGCTCCTGGTCGTAGAGGATCGAGCCTTTCGAGCCAAAAATCTGGATGGCGATGCGGCCCTTGCGGCCCCAGGCCGAGCGGTTGACCAGCAGCGAGCCGGCAACGCCGTTCTCCAGATGCATCAAGACGCTGGCGATGTCATAGGTCTCGACCGCGCGGCGAGCGCCCGACGCGGTCTTGCGGTCGGCATAGGGTTTGACCATGTCGCACATGACCCGGCTGACCCGGCCGAACAGCGCCCTGATCAGCGACAGTGGATGCACGGCGAAATCATCGAGCGCGCCATAGCCGGAAGAGGCCTCGTGCTTCCAGAAGAACGGCGCTTCGGGGTCGGCCATGAAATCCTCGTCCATCTCGATGCGCACGAGGTTGACGTCGCCGATGATCTTTTCCTCGAGCAGCGCGCCGATATGGCGGATGGCGGGGTTCTGGATGTAGTTGTAGCCGAGCACGGCGACCTTGCCGGATGTCTTCGCGGCCTTCGCCATCGCCTCGGCCTCGCCGAAGCTCGGCGCCATCGGCTTCTCGCACCACAGATGCTTGCCGGCTTCGAGGATGGCTATCGCCATTTCCGGGTGGAACTGGTTTGGCGTGGTCAGCGAGACGATCTCGACGTCCGGATCCTCGACCACGGCGCGCCAGTCGCCGGAGCCTTTTGCGAAGCCGAACTCGGCAGCTTTACGTTTGGCAAGCTCGTCGTTCACCTCGCCCAGATGCAGCAGTATCGGCTTGTCGACATCGGGAAAGACCGTGCCCACCGCGTTCCAGGCGATGGCGTGGCACTTGCCCATGAAGCCCGTGCCGATGAGGCCCACTCCGACCATGTCGATTGTCTCCAGGATAAAGGAAAGTATGTGTGGATGAATTAGTCCATTTTAGTAAAGAATGGAACATCTAAATCATTTTTTATGGTGTTCTTGCGCGAACTCGCTATGATGAGGCAGGAGAGGGACAAACCTTATGAGCGTGGGCGGAGCGACGATGGACGAACGGGTGCCTCGCGATTTCGAAACGCTGCGCGCGACGATCCTGGACAGGCGCGCGAGCCTGCCCAAGCGTATCGCGCAGATCGCCGCCTATGCGCTCGACAATCCCGACGACATCGCCTTCGGCACGGCGGCGAGCATAGCCGCTTCGGCCGGCGTGCAGCCCTCGACGCTGATCCGGTTTGCCCAGCAGCTCGGCTTCGACGGCTTCACCAGCCTGCAGCAGGTTTTCCGCGAGCGGCTGCGCGAGCGCAACTCCTCCTATGACGAGCGGCTGGCGGCGCTGCGCGCCAAGGCCGAGGAAGGCCGCGGGCATCGGGCGATCTTCGACGGCTTCGTCGCCGCCGCCAGCACCTCGCTGGGCGACATCTCACGCTCGCTCAACGATGCCCATTTCGAGGAGGCGGTGGCGCTCCTGGCTAAGGCCGAGACGATCTATGTGCTGGCCAAGCGCCGCTCCTATCCGGTGGCGTCCTACATCGCCTATGCGCTGGGCAAGCTCAAGATCCGCAACCAGCTGGTGGAATCGGCCGCGGGGCTGAACGCCGAGATGATCGGCTTCGCCACGCCGCGCGACGCCGTCATCGCCATCAGCTTCTCGCCTTACGCGCCGGCGACCATCGAGGAGACGCGCTCGATCGCCGAGCAGGGCGTGCCGATCGTGGCGATCACCGACTCGTCCTTCTCGCCGCTGGCGCAATTCGCCAAGGTCTGGTTCGAGGTCGCCGAGGCCGATTTCGGCGGCTTCCGCTCGATCTCGGCGACGATGGCGCTGGCGATGGCGCTGACCGTCGCCGTCGGCGAGAAGCGCCGCGAAGCCGGGCGCCGGCGCAAGGGCTGAGCCTCCCGGACGAGCGCTTTTCGGCTCGGGAATGCTCATTCCATATTGACTGTAGATTGGAATTAATATTTCATATTGACGACACCACGCCGTCGCCGGCGCGTGCTGTCCAAAACAACGCTGCTCTGCACAACAAGGCCGACGGGAGGTTCGAATGGGCGAAGCCGTGGAAGGGAAATACCCGCCGCTCGACGTCATCACCATCGGCCGCGCCTCGGTCGATCTCTATGGCCAGCAGATCGGCTCACGGCTGGAGGACATCACTTCTTTCGCCAAGTCGGTCGGCGGCTGCCCGGCCAATATTTCCGTCGGCACGGCAAGGCTCGGCCTGCGCTCGGCGCTGCTCACCCGCGTCGGCGACGAGCAGATGGGCCGCTTCATCCGCGAGCAGCTTCGGCGCGAGGGCGTTTCGGTCGACGGGCTGAAGACTGACAAGGAACGCCTGACGGCGCTGGTGCTGCTTTCGGTCGAGAGCGAAGGCGTCTCGCCGATGATCTTCTACCGTTCCGACTGCGCCGACATGGCGCTGGCCGAGGAGGATATCGACGAGGCGTTCATCGCCTCGGCGCGTTCCGTCGTCGTCACCGGCACGCATTTCTCCCGGCCGAATTCCGATGCAGCCCAGCGCAAGGCCATCCGCCTGATGAAGGCCCGTGGTGGCAAGGTTGTCTTCGACATCGACTACCGCCCGAACCTTTGGGGCCTCGCCGGCCATGCCGAGGGCTTCGAGCGCTACGTCAAGTCCGACCGCGTCTCGGCGCAGCTCAAGACCGTGCTGCCGGATTGCGATCTCATCGTCGGCACCGAGGAAGAGATCATGATCGCTTCCGGCGCCGACGATTGCCTCAGCGCGCTGAAGACGATCCGCGCGCTGTCGCCGGCCACCATCGTGCTGAAGCGCGGCGCCAAGGGCTGCATCGTCTATGACGGCCCGATCAGCGACGATCTCGAGGACGGCATCGTCGGCAAGGGTTTCCCGATCGAGATCTACAATGTGCTCGGCGCCGGCGACGCCTTCATGTCGGGCTTCCTGCGGGGCTGGCTCGGCGGCGAGAGTTTTGCGACGGCCGCGACCTGGGCCAATGCCTGCGGCGCCTTCGCCGTGTCGCGCCTGCTCTGCGCGCCGGAATACCCGACCTTTGAGGAGCTGCAGTTCTTTTTGAAGCACGGCAGCAAGCACCTTGCGCTGCGCAAGGACGAGGCGATCAACCACGTCCACTGGGCAACCACGCGCCGACGCGACATTCCCTCGCTGATGGCTTTGGCCTGCGACCATCGTGTGCAGTTGGAAGACGTTGCCGCCAAGGTCGGGGCCGACGTTGCGCGCATCCCCGATTTCAAGGTGCTCACCGTCAAGGCGGCGGCAAAGGTCGCCGCCGGCCGCGACGGTTATGGCATGCTGATCGACGAAAAATATGGCCGTGACGCCATGTTCGAATTCGCCCGCCATCCCTTCGCCTGGCTCGGCCGCCCGGTCGAATTGCCCGGGTCGCGGCCGCTGCGCTTCGAGTTTTCGCAGGACATCGGCTCGCAGCTCACCGAATGGCCGGTCGACCATTGCATCAAATGCCTGTGCTTCTATCACCCGGACGACTCGGAAGCGCTGAAGAGCGAGCAGCAGCAGAAGCTGCGCGCTTTATTCGAGGCGGCGCGGAAAGTCGGCCGCGAACTGCTGGTCGAGATCATCGCCGGCAAGCACGGCAAGCTCGACGACACCACCATTCCGCGCGCCCTGGAAGAACTCTATGCGCTGGGCATAAAGCCCGACTGGTGGAAGCTCGAGCCGCAGGCTTCCGCAGGCGCCTGGGCGAAGATCGAACAGGTGATCGTCAGGAACGATCCTTGGTGCCGTGGCGTGGTGCTGCTCGGGCTGGAAGCGCCGCAGGACGAGCTGGTCGCGGCCTTTGCGGCAACCGCCAAAGCGCCAATCGTCAAGGGCTTTGCCGTCGGTCGCACCATCTTCGTCAACGCCGCCGAACAATGGCTGGCCGGCCGGATGTCGGATGACGAGGCGATCGCCGACATGACCGCGCGCTTCGAGCAGCTGACCGAGGCATGGCTTGCCGCGCGCGGCCGCAAGGCTGCATAACAAGACCGCTGAAGAACCGCGGAGGAGACATTCAATGAGCACGACAATCCGCCTGACGATGGCGCAGGCGCTGACCCGCTTCCTCAGCCGGCAAATGACCGAGATCGACGAGAAGAAGGTGCCGATCTTCGGCGGCGTCTGGGCCATCTTCGGCCACGGCAATGTCGCGGGCATTGGCGAGGCGCTCTATCAGGTTCGCGACGAGCTGCCGACCTTCCGCGCCCACAATGAACAGGCGATGGCGCATGCGGCGATCGCCTATGGCAAGGCGAATTTCCGCCGCCGCTTCATGGCCGCGACCTCATCGATCGGCCCCGGCGCGCTCAACATGGTGACGGCCGCCGCCCTCGCGCATGTAAACCGGTTGCCCGTCCTGTTTTTGCCGGGCGATGTCTTCGCCAACCGCCTCCCGGACCCGGTGCTGCAGCAGGCCGAGGATTTCTCCGACGGCACCGCTACCGTCAACGACTGCTTCCGTCCCGTATCGCGCTATTTCGACCGGATCACGCGGCCGGAGCAGATCATCCCGGCGCTGAACCGCGCCATGCAGGTGCTGACCGATCCCGCCGGATGCGGCCCGGTGACGCTGTCGCTCTGCCAGGACGTGCAGGCCGAGGCCTATGATTATCCAGAAAGCCTGTTCGCCGAGCGTGTTTGGACGCCGCGCCGGCTGCGCCCGGACCGCAATGAATTGGCGGCGGCCGTCGCGGCGCTCAAGGGCGCCAAGAAGCCGCTGGTGATCGCCGGTGGCGGGGTGCTGTATTCGCAAGCTTCGGACGAGCTCGCCAAGCTGGTCCAGGGCGCCGGAATTCCGGTCTGCGAGACCCAGGGCGGCAAATCCTCGTTGCCAGACGACCATCCGCTCAACATGGCGGCGGTCGGCGTCACCGGCACGTCGGCCGCCAACCGGCTGGCGGAAGAGGCCGATGTCGTGCTCGCCGTCGGCACCAGGCTGCAGGATTTCACCACCGGCTCCTGGGCGCTGTTCAAGAATGCCGGCCGCACCATCATCGGCCTGAACACGCAAGGTTTCGACGCCGGCAAGCATTGGGCGCTGCCGCTGGTCGCCGACGCCGCCGAAGGGCTTGCCGAGCTGTCCGCCGCGCTGAAGGGCTGGAAGGCGCCGGCCGCGTGGACCGACAATGCATTGAAGGGCAAGACGGAGTGGCAGGCCGCCGCCGCCAAGGTTACCGCGTCGACTAACGCCGCCTATCCGTCCGATGCGCAAGTGATCGGCGCGGTGCAGCGCGCCATGGGCTCGGCCGTCACGCTGCTGCATGCCGCGGGCGGTCTGCCCGGCGAATTGCACAAGCTGTGGCAGGCCGGCGCGCCGGGCTCCTATCACGCCGAATACGGTTTCTCGACCATGGGCTACGAGATCGCCGGCGGGCTCGGCGTCAAGATGGCGAAGCCCGACCAGGAGGTCGTCGTCATGGTCGGCGACGGCTCCTATCTGATGCTCAATTCCGAGATCGCCACCTCGGTGATGCTTGGCCTGAAGCTTACCATCGTGCTCCTCGACAATCGCGGCTATGGCTGCATCAACCGGCTGCAGATGGCGACCGGCGGCGCCAACTTCAACAATCTCTTGAAGGACACGCGCCACGAGGTGATGCCGGACGTCGACTTCGCCGCCCACGCGGCAAGCCTCGGCGCCGTTGCCGAGAAGGTGGCGTCGATCGCCGAGCTGGAGACGGCGCTGTCCAAGGCCAAGAAGAACGACAAGACCACGGTGCTGGTCATCGACACCGACCCGCTGGTCTCGACCGAGGCCGGCGGCCATTGGTGGGACGTCGCCGTGCCGGAAGTCTCGTCGCGGCCGCAGGTCAATGCCGCGCGCAAGAACTACGAGGAAGCCGTGAGCAGCCGTCACGGTTGAGCCGGCCTCGCAACGAACCGACATTGGAGTGACGACTTGAAAGCCAAACTGGGCATGTCCCCCATCGCATGGTGGAATGACGATCTCGTGGAATTGAGCGATGACGTGTCGCTGGAGGAATGCCTGAGCCAGTCGCGCTCGGCCGGCTTCACCGGCATGGAGATGGGCCGCCGCTTCCCCAACGATCCGAAGGTGATGCTGCCGATCCTGAAGGAGGCCGACGTCACGCTTTGCGGCGGCTGGTTCTCGGGCACGCTGGTCAATGAGGATCTGGCCAGGAACAAGGACCGCATCCAGCCGATGATCGACCTGTTCAAGGCGGTCGACGCACCCTGCATCGTCTATGGCGAGGTTGGCCGGTCCATCCAGGGCGACCGCTCCAAGCCTCTGGCCACCAAGCCGAAACTTTCAGACGACGAGATGAAGGCCTATGGCCGCCGCGTCACCGAGTTCGGCGAATGGTGCGCCGAGCAGGGCATGCCGCTCTCCTACCATCACCACATGGGGGCGGTGGTCGAGACCGAGCCGGAGCTCGACGCCTTCATGCGCAACTCCGGCGAAGGCATTCCGCTGCTGCTCGATGCCGGCCATCTCGCCTTTGCCGGCGGCGACGTGCTGCGCGCCATCGACAACCACCACAAGCGCATCAACCACGTCCATGTGAAGGATGTTCGCATGGGCGTGATCGACGGGCTCGACCGGACAAAACAGTCCTTCCTCGACGCCGTGGCGCTCGGCGCCTTCACCGTGCCGGGTGACGGCTCGCTCGATTTCGGCGCTATCGTGCAGCGTTTCGCCGATCATAGCTATGAAGGCTGGTTCGTGGTCGAAGCCGAGCAGGATCCGAAGAAGAACCCGCCGCTCAAGATGGCTGAGGTCGGCCACAAGGAGCTGATGCGAGTGATGACGGCCGCCGGCTACACGGTGGAGACACAAGGTTTTCCAGCCTGAACGGTGGATTAGTCGGGGCGCCCGGTCTATCTGGTGCGCTTTGGCAAAATCCTGGATTGGCGCGATGAAAGACTATGAGCATCCCTTCTTCCGGCCGCTGTGGCGCCGCATCGCCGTCGTCGCGGTCTGCCTCATCTGGTCGGTGATCGAATTCGCCTCCGGCACACCCTTCTGGGGCGTCATCGCGCTGGGCTTCGCCGGTTACGCGGTGTGGCAGTTTTTCTATCTCTACAAGCCGGCGGAGGAGAACAAGGCCGACGTCGAACCAAAAGAGTGAGTGATCCATGGCTCGAGAGCTTCTACGGATCGGATACTGCGTGCATGGCGGATCGCATACGTTGGCGATTAGCCGAAACGCTCCTCGCTTCGTCATCCTAGGGCGAAGCAAGGAGCGCAGCGACGCGGCGCAGACCCTAG
>NZ_VFWS01000016.1:0-76073 GCF_006443065.1 Mesorhizobium sp. B1-1-5
GCTTCTATGTCGGCGGTGGGCTCGGTGCCGGCGCGGTCGTGCACCAGATCGAGATTCCGCCGCTCGCCGGCGCCAAGTTCAATGGCCTCGGCGGCGAAGGCGTGTTCGGCGAGGCCAGCATCGGCTACGACCAGGACATGGGCAGCTGGGTGGTCGGCGGCCTGGTCGACGCGCGTCTCTCCGGCATCAAGTCGAAGCTTGATCTGGGTGGCATCCTGGGCGGTGTCGACTCGATCAGCCTCAATACCGACTATGGTTTCGACGTGCTCGGCCGTATCGGCATGAAGGTCAACGAGGCGACCCTGGCTTATGCCCTCGCAGGCTACAGCTGGCAGCACTTCAAGCTCGATGCTCCGGCACCGCTCGACGTCGACTGGGGCTCCAGCGGCTTCTCGGTCGGCGCGGGCCTGGAAACGGCCCTGTCGGACAAGATGACCGTCGGCATCGAATACCGTTACTCGCAATTCGAGAAGGAAGACTTCTCGGATGCATTACCGATCCCGAGCGGTCTCGCGATGGCGACGCCGTCCTTCCACACCGTGCGGATCGACGCCAAGTACAAGTTCAACTAAGCCAAGGCCTCCAGCCAAAGCGAAAGAGCCCGCCGGTCATTCCGGCGGGCTTTTGTTTTGTCGGGAACGCGCCGGCGTGGCCGTCCTATGGTGCGAGACCTAAAGCAGATCGCGTGAAAAAGGATTCACACGACCTGCTTTAAGTTTCCGATTTTAAGCATGTCTTTGTCCCGAAACCGGGGCCACTTTCGGGAGACATGCTTTAACCAATAGAGGATGCCATGAGAAAGCTCATCGTCACCGAATTCATCACCATCGACGGCGTCGCCGAGCACGAGAAACTGCCAGAAATAGCTTGGAACGATGAGATGCAGGCATTCAAGGAGAATGAGCTTGCCGACAGCGGCGCCATGCTTCTCGGACGCGTGACCTACAAAATCTTTGCCGGCCACTGGCCTGCCGAAAAAGGCGACTTCGCCGACCGCTTCAACGCACTGCCGAAATATGTCGCCTCGACGACCTTGAAAGCGGTCGATTGGCATCCGGCCGAATTGCTCGAAGGCCCCCTTACCGATGCGGTCACCCGGCTGAAGCAACAAAGCGGCGGCAACATCTATGTGCATGGCAGCGTGAATCTCGCCCGGCAACTGCTCGGCGTTGGCCTTGTCGATACCCTCAGACTGCTCGTTTATCCGGCAGCCGCAGGCCAGGGCGAACGGCTTTTTCCTTCGGACAAACCGACAGCGCTCGAGCTTGTCTCGGCCGTGCCGTTCAGCAATGGCGTGGTGGCGATGGAATATAGGGCGGTCGCGAAAGCTTAGACTAGAGGGGCGGTTTTCCGTCCGGAATTGCGTCAAAACAAAGAGATAGGGCGTTTCGCCGTTTCCGTGAAACGGTGAAACGTACTGGTGGCCTACTGTCTAAATGCCCGGCTGATCTGGTCCTGCAGCGGCTTGACCAGATAAGACATCACCGAGCGATCCTCGGTCCTGATGAAGGACTCCACCGGCATGCCGGGAACCAGCTTGACCTCGCCGAGCCGCGCGACCTCCGCGGCGGTCGTGGTGATGCGCACAGTGTAGTAGCTGACGCCGGTGCGTTGGTCGGTGGTGATGTCGGGCGAGGTCCGTTCGACCACGCCGTCGATCTGGGGCGTGGTGCGCTGGTTGAAGGCCGAGAAGCGCAGCGAAGCGGGCTGGCCGACCCATAGCTGGTCGATGTCGCTCGGCGCGATCTTGGCTTCCACCGCAAGGCTGTCATTGTCGGGCACGACCTGCATGATCGTCTCGCCCGGCTTCACCACGCCGCCGATCGTATAGGCGATCGACTGCTGCACGACGCCGTCCTGCGGCGCGCGGATGTCGACCCGCTTCAACTGGTCCTCGGCGGCGACCTTGCGTTCCAGAAGCTCGCCCATCCGGCCGTCGACATCGCGCAGGTCCTTGTTCACTTCGGTGCTGAGGTCGAGATCGATCTGGATGATCTGCAGCTTGATCTCGGCGATCCGCCCCTGCGCCTGGGCCTGGGCCGCAATAAGCTGGCCGCGCTCGCCGTCGAGGCGCGTGGCCTCTCGCTCGGTCTGGGTCAGCCGGTCGATGGAGATGAGCTTCTTGGCCCAGAGCGTACGCACCGAGGCAAGCTCCTTCTGCACCAGCTCTATCTCCTTGCTCTTGGCCTCAGCCTGCGCCGTGTCGCCGGCGATCTCCTTCTCGAGCTGGGCGATGCGTTCCCCAAGCTGGCTCTTCTGACCGGCGCGGGATGTGCGCCGTGTCTCGAAATGCTGCTTCTCGCCGGCCACCGCCTCGGCGACGTCAGGATCGGCAATGCGGTCCAAAAGCTCGTTCGGAAAGATGATGGCGTCGCTGCCGCGGCGCTCCGAATCGAGGCGCGCCTTGCGCGCGGCGAGCTGGTCGAGCGCCTTGCTCACCACGCCAAGGTTGGCTGCCGGCACAGTGCGGTCGAGACGGACCAGAAGATCTCCCGCTTTCACGTGGTCGCCGTCCCGGGCGTCGATCTCCGCAACGATGCCGCCGGTGGAATGCTGTACGTCCTTGACGTGGGAATCGACGACGAGGGTGCCGGGGGCGATGACCGCGCCGGCGATCTCGGTGACCGATGCCCAGCCACCGACGCCGCCCGCAAGCAGGCTCACCACGCCGACGCCAAGCCGCGTGTAGAAGCGGATGGATAAATGCGAGGCGCCTGATGTAGCCATGTCAGCGCCCTGCCTCGGTTCCGTCGGCAACGGCCAGATGGGGACCGTCGGAAGCCACTCTCAGTTGCGGGGCGCCGGCCGGCACCGGCCGCAATGTCGGGAACATCTTGGCGAAAACCTCGTCCTTCGGGCCGAAGGCATGGACGCGTCCCTGGTTCATCGCCAGCACGAAATCGACGGCCGCCAGCACGTTCGGCCGGTGCGCGACGATCACGACAACCCCGCCCCGTTCGCGGACGCCCAACATCGCCTTGATCAGGGCCTGCTCGCCATCCATGTCGAGGTTGGAATTCGGCTCGTCCAGGACCACGAGGAACGGATCGCGATAGAGCGCACGCGCCAGCGCGATGCGCTGGCGCTGGCCGGCCGAGACCGCCTCGCCATGCTCGCCGATCTCGGTCTCGTAGCCTTCGCGGAAACCGACGATCAGCTCGTGCGCGCCCGCCGCCTTCGCCGCGGCGATGATGGCGCCGGAGTCGGAGTCCGGCTCGAAGCGCGCGATGTTCTCGGCCACGGTGCCGGCGAAGAGCTCGACATCTTGCGGCAGGTATCCGATATGGCGGCCGCGCTCCGCCTGCGACCATTGATCGAGGTCGGCGCCATCCAGCTTGATGCGGCCGGCGAGCGGTCGCCAGGCGCCGACAAGCGCGCGCACCAGCGTGGACTTTCCCGACCCGCTCGGTCCGATGATGCCAACGCCGTGGCCCGCCTCCAGAGCGAAGCTTGCGTCGTGGACCAGCAGTCTCTGCGAGCCCGGGGCGCCGACCGAGACGTTTTGCATGCCGATATTCGCGCTCGGCGGCGGCAGCAACATCGGCTCGGTTTCAGCCGGCAGCGCCGCCAGCACCCTGTTCAGCCGCTGCCAGCCCTGGCGCGCGGTGACGAAGCCCTTCCAGTTGGCGATCGCAAGATCGACCGGAGCCAATGCGCGACCGCTGAGGATCGAGGCGGTGATGATGATGCCCGCCGTCGCCTGCCCCTCGATGACCAGCCAGGCGCCGAGACCGAGCATGGACGACTGCAGCAGCATGCGCAGGACCTTCGATATCGCGCCGAAGCCGCCTGCCACATCGCTCACCTTGCGCTGTTCGGCGATGTAATCGAGGTTGGCATCTTCCCACCGCGCGGTAAGACCGCCGGCCATCCCCATGGCGGCAACGACTTCGGCGTTGCGATTAGCGGCGCTGACCAGGCCGTTGCGGCGGATGCCGCTGGATGTTCCGGACGAAACCGGCTTTCGCGTCAGCCGTTCGGCCATGATCGTGAGCGCGACCAGCACGATCGCGCCGAGCAGCGCCGTCACGCCGAGCAGCCAGTGGAACATGAAGATGATAAACAGATAGAGCGGCAGCCATGGCAGGTCGAAAAGCGCCGTTGGCCCGCTGCCCGACAGGAAGACGCGGACGCTGTCGAGGTCGCGCATCGGCTGCAAGCTGTCGCTGTCGCGGCCCGTCCTGAGGGGCAGACGCAGGATTGATTGATAGACTCGGCCGCCGAGCGCTTCGTCAAGCGCCCCGCCGATGCGGACGAGCACGCGTCCGCGCACGAATTCGAGCACTCCCTGTCCGCTATAGAGAATGAGGAGCAGGATGGAGAGGCCAACCAGCGTCGGCAGGCTGCGGCTCGGCAGCACGCGATCATAGACCTCAAGCATATAGAGCGAGCCGGCGAGCATCAGAACGTTGAGCACGCCGCTGAACAGTCCTACTGCGAGGAAGGCGGAGCGGCAGGCGCGAAGCGCTTCGGCAAGTTCCGAGCGCTGAGGGCGCCTGGCGGGTTTTGCTGCCGGGCGAGCGCTGGCGCCGATGTTTGCGACTGTCGCGCGCCCACTGACGTCGTCAGAGCGCGCGCGAAACAGAACCAGACCGCCGAAGGCGGCGACCGCTGTTGCGCCCAACACCGTGCCCCCTGAGAGCGATCCGCGCGCAACAATCGCCACGCCAAAGATGAGAAGGACGAGGCCTGCCAGCGTCGTCCTCGCCTGCCCTGTGCCGAGCATGCCAGTTGTTGCCATGGCGGTTTTTCACTAGGCCCGATTAGATCACACCGCTCAGCTGATGCCCGTCAGCCCCACAACCTCGTGCAGCGTCACCCAGAACTGGTCGAGCGTATTCGGGTGGTCGTCGACGATGCTGGTGCCGTTGAACCAGGCAACATGACCGCCGGGGCCGGGGCCGGAGGTCACCAACTGGCCCTGGTTGAACCACATCAGGGCGTTCTTCAAGCCTTCGCCGTCGGCTTCCTTGCCCCCGTTCCAGTCGGTGATGCCGGCAGGATCAGTCACGTCGACATATTTGGTCCAAGCATTGGTGTTAGTCTTGAGCGCGTTGCCCAGTAACGCTGTGCCGGCGCCGTTGGTGTCGATGAAGCCGTCATTGTTGGCGTCAAGGTTAGCGCCAGCCGTAGACCAGGCGCCTTGGCTCTTAAGCCACATCACCGCTTCGTCGATCAGATTATCGGGCTGAGCGACGCCGTTGTTGATGTTGAGCTGGGTTGCAATCGCTTGCTGCAGCATGATTAGCCGCGCGTCACCGCCAGCCGAGGCGGATTCGATCGACTTCGCCAGCGAGATTGAGATCCACAGATCGTGCGTGTCGTTGGCTATGCCGTCGGAGTTGGTGTCGCCAAGCAGAAGATATTTGCTCTCGTCGATCTTCGCTGTGGTCAGGTCGTCCTTACTCGGATTCACATCGAGGCTGGACAACACGCCCGAAGCGTATGCGCTCTTGGATGGATTACCTTCGTTGCCGCCGACGTTGTCCCAAACATCCGTGTGGCTGCCCCAGAACCCTTGCGTCAGCGCCTTGTTGGAGAAGCCCTCATAGTCGCTGCTATCCGTGGCGCTCGGCGTGCGCGAATGTTCGGCGGTGTCTGTATATGCGTCGGTCGTGGCCGTCGCGTTGTTGACATAGCTACCCACCTGCGCCGTGCCCGTGGCTTGGTAGTGCCAGGTTTCGCCGATGTCGAAGACGCCGTTCAAATTGCCGTCGCCGGTGTTGAACCCGCTGCTGGTGATCGCCGTCGCATTGAAGTCGTCGCTAGGATTGAGCGGAGTACCATTGTCATCCTTCACAACCACGTTGGTGAGCGCGACATTGCCGTCATTGGTCACATCGTACGTCCAGGTGACCGCCTGACCTTGGAAGATGTCGAGGCCGTGGTCGACGCCGTTCGTCTTCTTGTCGAGCGTGATGTGCGGATCGGCGCCGAAATAGCTGGAATCGTCATGGGCGGTAACCGGCACGCTGTGACCGGCATCGTCCTGATAGGAACTCGTGGCCGTGCCGGTGTTCTCGTAGGCACCGGCTTGCGAGGTGCCGCTGGCCGTGAAGACCCAGGACTCGCCGATACCGAACACGCCGTCCAGATCGGTATCGCCGATGTTGTGGGTGGCATCGGCAAGCACCGCGACCGGGGTAACGCCGGCATCGCTATCGCTCACCGCCACACCGGACAGCGCCACGTTGCCGGTGTTGGTGACCGTGTACTTCCAGGAGATGGCCTCTCCCGACAGGATGTTCAGGCCATCGCCCGACGCCGTGTCGTCCACCGTCACCTTGTCGATGGTGATCTTAGGATCGGCGCCGAAGTAGCTGGAACCGTCATGGGCGGTAACCGGCACGCTGTGACCGGCATCGTCCTGATAGGAACTCGTGGCCGTGCCGGTGTTCTCGTAGGCACCGGCTTGCGAGGTGCCGCTGGCCGTGAAGACCCAGGATTCGCCGATATCGAACACGCCGTCCAGATCGGTATCGCCGATGTTGTGGGTGGCATCGGCAAGCACCGCGACCGGGGTAACGCCGGCATCGCTGTCGCTCACCGTCACGTCGGACAGCGCCACGTTGCCGGTGTTGGTGACAGTGTACTTCCAGGAGATGGCCTCGTTGGCCAGGATGGTGTGGCCGTCGCCAGACGCCGTGTCGTCCACCGTCACCTTGTCGATGGTAATCGCCGGGCTGGCGCCGAAGTAATTCGAAGGATCGAAATCGGTTACCGTGCCTGTGCCCGTTGAAGCCGTCACAGTACCGATATTGGAATAATTCCCGGAGATCGCCGTCCCGGACCCGGTGAAAATCCAGGTCTCGGTCGTGTCGAGCTTGTTGTCGTGGTTGGTATCGCCGACATTGAAGCCGCCGCTGAGCACCGGTGAGACGACGACGTTGTGGTCGTCGGTCACGACGACGTTCGACAATGCAACGTTGCCGGTATTGGTGACCGTATACTTCCAGGAAATCGAATCGCCTGCAAGGACGTTCAGTCCGTCTCCGGAGACCGCGCCGTCGACCGTCTGCTTGTCGATGGCGATTCCGGGTTGGGTCGAAACGCTTGGGGCTGTCGTGGTGCGCCACTCCTCGAAGCCGCCATCCGAACCTGAGAAGCTCGAGTAGAGCGTGACGTAGGAGCTGGACGTCGCGCCGGCACTGAGGAAGGAGCTGACCGGGACAAGCACGCGGTAATCGTCCGTGCCGGAACCGCTATTGGAGTCCGTCAGCAGCTGCGTGCCGGGCATGTCGAAGACCGAGACGAAGCCGGAGAAGCCGGCATCATAGTCTGTGATGGTCGCGTCGTGGTTGGAAATATAGACCCTGAGATCGGTCAGCGTGATGTTGGCATTGACGTTTTCGTTAAGGTCCAGCCGGAACTCGATATATTGGATGCCATTGACGGTGATCGGCTGCAGATTGCCCCATTGCAGGCTGTGTGTGAACGAGGCCTTGTCGTCGAGGACTTTGCCATTCTGATCGGTGTTGAAGCCTTGCTCGACACCTGTCGCCTGCAAGCGGAAGAAGGAATCGTAGTTACCTGTGCCGGAACCAATCGACGTGGCCTCGAGAAGCACACCATCGCCAATGTCACTCATCGTCATTTCCTCCACAGACGCTCGCGCGCCTTTTTTGGCCGCCACGGCGGCTAACTACCCCATGCAACGACGCCAAGATCGGCGTCCAAATTCCGTCCGGGGAGGAGGATCCGCCTAGCGCCCGGCGCGCCGCACCTGCCCGTCCCCGGCCCGAGCGCACCAAATACAACATGGTGTCTCATGGCGGGTGGCGGTTCGATAGTGACGGCTAAAAGCGGCTGCGGATGCCGCGCTGCGTTTCCCCTACCCCAGTAGCACAGTATCTCGTTGTTGCCGGTCTCGAGATTTGTTCACGCTACTATATTAGGATATTATTAACTCTACCGCAGCGTGCGTCAACGGGCAATTCGATGAAGAGTTAATGACAACACTCAAATCCGGGCGCGAATTCGGCCATTCAGTATAAAGAATACTTCGCTCTATCCTTAGGTCTTACTTTATAAGGGACCTTTGCGGCGACGTTTCAGACTTCGGTGTCAGACCTCGGTCGCAGCCATATGCACCTGAAGCGATGCGGCTGGAGGATGCTCTCAGACCGCTTTCTTCTTGCCCTGCCTGCCGCCATACGCTTCCGCGGCCTTCTCCACGGCGCGCTTCAGCTCGTCCTTGATCTCCGCCGTCTCGGCCATCAGCGCCTCGATCTTGAGAAAATCGAGCACGCGGTACTTCGAGACTTTTGGGCGGATCAGTATGTCGGGGCTGGACTGCTGCAGCTTGTTGGCGATGATCGACTGCATCATCAACTGCGAGGCGCCATACATCAGGTCGACCGTGGTCGGATGCTTGCGCTCGGCGTCGCTCGGCGCACCGACCACGTCGATTGCGATGATGATATCGGCATCCTTTTCGAGGAGATCGAAGGGGACGGGATTGTAGATGCCGCCGTCGATCAGCAGGCAATCATTGCGCACCACAGGGCGGAACACCGCCGGAATGGCGGCCGAGGCCGCGAGCGCCGAATGCAATTCACCTTCGGCGAACACGGCGAGCTTGTGGCCGAAATAGTCGGTCGCCGTCACCTTGAGCGGAATCTTCAGCTCCTCGAAAGTGGCGGGGATGTCCTGAGGCAGGAACGCCTTCAGGATGCGCTCGATATTGAACTGGCCGACGCGGATGCCGCCCTGCATGGCCTCGGCTATGGTGCCCGGCCGCGACCGCCACATGCGCGCCGCCATTTCAGCGCGGCTGCCGAGGATCGAACGGGAATAATCGTGGATTTGCGCTCCAGTCATGCCCGCGGCCATGCCGGCGCCCATGATGGCGCCGATCGACGAGCCGGCGATCGCCGCCGGCTTGATGCCAAGCTCGTCGAGAGCCTCGATGATATGGATATGCGCAAGACCGCGCGCGCCGCCGCCGCCGAAGGCCACCCCGAAGGTCGGGCTCATCCCTTGCGGCCTCCCGCCACCTGAACCAGCGGCGGCCCGATGACCATCACCGCCGGGTCGGACGACAGGAGCTTCTTCGCCGCTGCCTTGACGTCAGCCAGCGTCACCGCGTTGATGAGAGCCGCCCGCCGCTTAATATAATCGATGCCGAGATCATCGATCTGCAGCTCCACCAGCGTCGCGGCGATAGAGCTGGACGAATCCAGATTGCTGATGGCGTAGGCGCCGACCATGTATTTCTTGGTCGCCGCGAGCTCCTCCTCCGAGGGGCCGTTGTCGGCCATGTCCCTCACCACCTGCCGCACGATCGCAAGCGTTTGGGCCGCGCGGTCGGAACGCGTCGCCGTCGTCACCAGCAGCGCGTTGGAATGCTCGTGATCGACGAGATCGGAGCTGACGCTATAGGCAAGGCCGCGCTTCTCGCGCACCTCTTCGTAGAGGCGCGAGGTGAATGTCGAGCCGCCAAGTATCTCGTTCATCAGCGCGGCGGCGTAGAAATCGGGATCGCTTCGCTTCACGCCCGGCCAGGCAAGCTGCAGGGAGGTCTGCGGCAAGTCGTAATTCACTTCGAGCTGCTGGCCGAGCTTGGGCGTGACGTCGACAATCGGCGCCAGCGCCTGCTTGTCCGGTAGGTCGCCGAACACCTCGTCGAGCCTGCCGCTCAACGTGGCGGCGTCGATATCGCCCACCACCGCCACATGCAGGCCGCCGCGGGCGAAATTTGCTTTGTGAAAGGTCCTGAGGTCGTCGGCAGTGATGGTGGCGAGGCTGTCTTTGTTGCCCTCGTCCGGCCGCGCATAGGGATGCTGGCCATAGATCGCGCGCAGCCAACGCTGCTGGCCGATCGTATTGGGATCCCGCTCATTGGCGAGGATGCCGGACAGTATCTGGGCGCGGATGCGGTCGATCGGTGCCTGGTCGAAGCGCGGGCGGTTCACCGCCAGCTTCAGCAAGCCGAAAGCCTCGTCCTTCTGGTCGGACAACATGCGCATCGAACCATAGATGCCATCGCGGGCGGCCTGAAAACTCATCTCGGCGCCGGCATCGTCGAGCTTCACCTGGAAGCCCTCGCTGTCGAGGTCGCCGGCGCCCTCGTCGAACAGCCCGGTCATCAGGTTGACCAGGCCTTCCTTGCCGGCCGGATCCTGCGCCGTGCCGCCGTCAAAGACGAAACGGATCGCAACCAGCGGGATCGAATGGTCTTCCACCAGCCAGGCGGTGACGCCCTTCTTCGACTTCACCTCCTGGATGTTCATTTCGGCGCGCGCGGCAAGCGCCGGCAAAAGCAGGAAGAACAGGGCGAAGCAAAGGATGGCGACGGCGCGATAGACGCGCCCACCTTCTCCCCTTACGGGAGAAGGTGGATTGGCGCGCAGCGCCGAGACGGTTGAGGGGTGTTGGAAGGATCGCCGTCCTTGCCAAGCTGGAACACCCCTCATCCGACCGAGCTTCGCTCGGCCACCGCCCGGGGTCGAGCCACGGGTCTCGCCCCGCCCTTCGGACCCCACGAGGGGAGAAGGGGAAGCCTGGCGGGGAGAAGGAAAGGTGCTCGTGCGGCCAAGAACCATGCTCATCATCAATTCCCCGCCTGCTGCTGCGGCAAGAGATAGCCACTGGTTGAGCGATCGAGCACCAGATAGCGGGCGGCGACCGCCTTGACCTCATCGGCGGTTACCTTGCGGATGCGGTCGGGCCATTCCTGGACGTCCTTGACATTGCCGCCCGTGGCAAGCGTCGAGCCGTACATGTTGGCCATGTCGTCCTGCTTGTCGCGCGCAAAGATCATGGAGCGCACATAGCGGGTCTTGGCCCGCTCCAGCTCATCGTCGCTCACGCCGTCCTTGACGATGCGGGCGATCTCGGCATCGACCGCCGCCTCGATATCGACAAGCTTGGCATCGCCGCGCGGGGCGCCATAGACGGTGAAGTTGGTGGCGTCGAGCATGGTGCCCTGGAAGTAGGCGCCGGCCTCGGAAGCGATACCCTGCTTGACGACGAGCTGCTGGTACAACCTGCTGCGGTTGTCGCCGCCGAGGATCTCGGCAAGCAGGTCGAGCGCCTCGGCTTCGCCGGGCTTGGCCGTGTGATAGGATGGCACCACCCATTGCGTCGAAAAACTCGGCACCGAGACGCGCGCGTCGGTCAGCGTCACCGTGCGCTTCGTGTTCTGCTCGGGCTCGACGGGACGGATGCGCGGCCGCAGGTCCGGGCCGCGGGCGACCTTGCCGTAGGTCCTTTCGGCCATCGCCTTCACCGCGTTGGGATCAACATCGCCCACCACCACCAGCACGGCGTTGTTCGGCCGATAGTAGGCGTCGTAGAAGGCTTTCGCGTCCGGACGGTTCAACTGCTCCATCTCCTGCATCCAGCCGATCACCGGAATACGGTATGGCTGGTTCTGCCAGAGCGTCGCATCGACCTCCTCGTCGAGCACCGCCTGCGGGTTGCCGTCGATGCGCGAGCGGCGCTCCTCCAGGATCACGTCGCGCTCGGTCTTGATGACATCGTCGGTCAGGATGAGGTTACGCATGCGATCGGCCTCGAAGCCCATCATCTGCTCGAGCGCCGAAGGCGGCACCGTCTCGTGGAAGGCGGTGTAGTCGTAAGAGGTGAAGGCGTTGTTGGAGCCGCCGATCTCGGACACGGCGCGGTCGAACTCGCCGGCGGCGTGCTTGGTCGTGGCCTTGAACATCAGATGCTCGAAGAAATGCGCAATGCCGGATTTGCCGGGCGGCTCGTCGGCGCTGCCGATCTTGTACCAGACCATGTGGGTGACGATCGGGGCGCGATGGTCCGGGATGACGACCACCTCCATGCCGTTGTCGAGCAGGAAATCCTTGACCGCGCCGACATCGGCCGCGCGGGCCGGAGCGGCCGCGGCAAGCGCCAGCGCGCCGGCCAGAAGCGTTGCGCGCAGCCCAATCCCTGTTTGTTTCATCAAGTTCTCCGGTCGCGGTTGCGCGACGATAGGCAAGGTTCGCTGGTGAGGCAAAGTGATTTGTTCGGCATTTTCGAGGCGAGGCTAGTTGGCCTCGATGAAGCGGATGACCGTTTCGCCGTAATTGCGCTCGTCCATCACAGAAAAGCCGGCGCCCGGTTCGAACGCCGCCGAGGCAGCCTCCTCGACGACGCAGAGCGCGCCAGGCAGAAGCCAGCCGCCGGCTTTGGCCGAGCGCAGCGCGCGCTCGCCGAGCCCCTTGCCATAGGGCGGGTCGGCGAAGACCAGCCCGAAGGGCGAGATCGTGCCGGCTTCGCCCAAATGAGCGGCGTCACGACGAAAAATCTTGGTGCGGCCGGTGAGTCCATAGGCCTCGACATTCTCGCGAATCAGGCCTCGCCCTTCGGTCGATTCCTCGATGAAGACGCAGTAGGAGGCGCCGCGCGACAGTGCCTCAAGTCCGAGCGCGCCGGTGCCGGCGAAGAGGTCGAGCACGCGGCCGCCCTCGAGCTTTTCCGCGTAGCGATGCGCCAGAACGTTGAACACCGCCTCGCGGGTGCGGTCGGTGGTCGGGCGGATTGCGTTGCTTTTCGGCGTCGCCAGCGGACGCCCGCGGAATTCACCGCCGACGATCCGCATCGCCGCCCCTCTTCGGACCGCGCGGCCTGTCGCCGCCATCGCCTTCAGGGCGCTCGCCGCGAGGCTTGCCGAACGGCTTCGCGCCCGGCTTGCCCTTGCCGCCCGGTTTGTAGGATGCCTTGCGCGCCTTGGCCTCGGCAGCCTTCGCGGCATCGGCCTCCGCCCTGCCCTTGCCGATCGGCCGGGCGCCCGGCGCCATCCAGACATTGGCCTTGCGCTGGCCCGGCGGCTCGATCGGCCGCTGCTCGCGCTCGGATTTCTTGCCCCCAAACCGCGGCTTGTCGCCGAAGCCGCCGCGCGGCTTGTCGCCAAAACCGCCGCGGTCGGATTTCGGGCCGCGCTCGCCGAACGCCCTGTCCGGCCCAAATGCCCTGTCCGGCTTTGTCGAGAGCTTGCTCAGCGCCTCGTCGCGGCTGCCTTCGCGGCGCTTGCGCGCCTTGATCAGCCCGCCCTCGCCGATCGGCCGGTGGTCGCCGTCGCGCGTGAATTTCGGCCGGTCGGTCTCTTCACGGCGAGGCCCGCCGCCGCGCACCGGCTTGTTGGAGAACGGCTTTTGGATCTCGGCATCGAAATTGGCGCCGGATTCCTCGATCAGCCGCTCGCCAAGCTGTTCGCGCAACACGCGGCCCTTGATCTCGAGCACATGGCCCTCCGGCAGGTCCTCGAGCTGGAACGGCCCGTAGGAGATGCGGATCAGCCGCGTCACGTCGAGGCCAAGCGCGCCGAGGATGTTCTTCACCTCGCGGTTCTTGCCTTCGCGCAGGCCGAGCGTCAGCCACGCATTGGAGCCCTGCTCGCGATCGAGCGAAGCTTCGATCGAGCCGTAGAAGACGCCGTCGACGGCGATGCCTTCGCGCAGGCCGGCGAGCGCGCTCTCCTCGACTTTGCCGTGGACGCGCGCACGATAACGCCGCAGCCAGCCGGTCGCCGGCAATTCGAGCACGCGCGACAGCCCGCCGTCATTGGTCAACAGCAGCAGGCCCTCGGTGTTGATGTCGAGCCGGCCGATCGTCATCAGCCGCGGCAGGTCGGGCGGCAGCACGTCGAAGACGGTCCTGCGGCCTTCCGGATCGCGGTTGGTCGTGACGACGCCCGCCGGCTTGTGGAACAGGAAGAGACGCGTGCGCTCGATCGGCGGAATCTCGGTGCCGTCGAGATAAATGATGTCGTCGGCGCTTACATTGAAGGCCGGCGAGTCCAGCACCTTGCCGTTGACCTTGACGCGGCCGGCCGCGATCAGCTCTTCGGCGTCGCGGCGCGAGGCGATGCCGGCGCGCGCCAGCCGCTTGGCGATGCGCTCGCCGCTTTCCGGCGCGGCTTCCGAGGGCCGCGGCCGCGGCTTGAAGCCGCCTTCCGGTTTTCTTGCGGTGCCATCGCGCTGTGGACGATCGCTGAAGTCTCGCTTCGGCCGATCGGCGAAATCGCGTTTGGGACGGTCGTCGAACGCGCGCTTGGGGCGGTCGAAACGTCGTTCGCCCCGCTCGCCTTCGGCCGCCACCGTCCGGTCGCCACGCGGCGTATAGGGCTTGGGGTTCTCACGCTTGTCGAAGGGCTTGCCGTCGCGCGGCGGACCTTTGAGGAACGGCCTGTCGCCACGCTCCCCGCCTTCCCCCGTTTCACGCGGCTTGTAGCTGCGCTTGAAGTCGCGGGCCGGGCGCTCGCCTTCGGCCGCCATCGGCCGGTCGCCGCGCGGCGTGTAAGGCTTGCGGCCATCGCGCTTCTCGAAGGGCTTGCCGTCAGGGCGCGGACCCTTGCGGAACGGCTTTTCGGCACGCCCAGCGCCCTCGCCCGTTTCGCGTGGCTTATAGCTACGCTCGACATAGCGGCGCTCGCCTTCGGCAGCCGCGGGCCGCTCGCGCTTGGCGAACGGCTTCTTGGCGCCGTAGGCCGGCTTGCCGTCTCGCAGGCCCGCCGGTTTCGAGCCGGCTTTGCGCGGCCCGCGTGAAGATTTCTTGTCGTCGTTCATTACTTCGCTCGTCTTCACCTGCTACAGCGCAGCACGCCCTTTCGGACGCCCAGCGCAGGCGGTGTCATCTTGATTATTGCGCATATGCCAGCGCGGCAAAAACCGATTCCGGTTTTCAAGGTCTCGCGCTAGATAACAGGATCGCTGTCGGGTGGCGAGGAGTAATCGGAATGGAGACCGCTTGAAACGACCGGATTTCATGGCCCTGGCGCTTGAAGAGGCCGAAGCGGCCGCCGGCCGCGGCGAAGTGCCGGTCGGCGCCGTGATCGCCAATGGCGGCACGGTGGTCGCGAAAGCCGGCAACCGCACGCGCGAGTTGGCGGACCCGACAGCGCATGCCGAGATGCTGGCGATCCGCGAGGCCTGCCGGAAGCTCGCAAGCGAGCGTCTCACCGGCCACGACCTCTATGTGACGCTGGAGCCCTGCGCGATGTGCGCCGGCGCGATCTCCTTCGCTCGGCTGCGGCGGCTCTATTTCGGCGCCGCCGACGAGAAAGGCGGCGCGGTGGTCAACGGCGTGCGCTTCTTCGCCTCGCCCACCTGCCACCACACGCCGGACATCTATGCGGGGATCGGCGAAAGCGACGCCGCCCTCATCCTCAAGGATTTTTTTCGCGAGAGACGGGATGGCGGGTGAGGTGAAGTGAGTAGTGGTTAGTGAGTAGTGGTTAGTGAGTAGTGAGTAGTGAGTAGTGAGTAGTCACTACTGACTACTGACTACTGACTACTGACTACTGACTACTGACTACTGACTACTGACTACTGACTACTGACTGTTCACAGCCCTAGCCAGTCGAACCAGCCGCCCTTCTTGCCTTCGGCCTGCGCCTTGAGTCGGCGCTCCTTCTTGTACTCGTCCTCGCCGAGCTCGTTCTGCGGCGCGGTGGCGGCCGCCTGGCGATAGGCAAGCGGGGGCTCGCTCAGATATCTGCGAGTGGTCGGATCGCCCTGCTTCTGTTCGGCCAGCCGGCGCTGAACCTCGGCGCGGCGCGTGGCGCTGGAATCATCCGGCGACCAGCGCGGGGGGTGGCTTGAACCCGACTCCGCCATCGCCTTCTTAACCGCTTCGGGATCGGTCTGGACATCCTCGGCCGCTTCGGCCTGGTAGTTCGGATCGTTCTGATGGGCGGTGGCGTCGGCGCGGATACGGGCACGGCGCGCCTCGGGCGATTCGGGCCAGTCGGCGCTCGCCGTCTCGATGCTCTGCTGCGGCGGCGGCAGGTTTTCCTTCTGCCCCGGGGCCGGCTTCACCAGCTCAGGACGCGGCTTGTAGTCGATCGGATCGCGACGCTTCGGCGTGATCGCGGCGGCGCCGGAAACGTCGTCGAAGAGCTGCGCGGCGGCCGTCTTGTCGGTTCCGTAGGTGGGCGAGCTCATGCAGCCGGACATTGCGACGGCCGATACCACAAGCGGCGCCAGCAGCGCGGCGCGCGCAAACGTTCTGTCGGTCATGCCATAAAGTCCCACTCTAACAGCCTTTCGGTCGCCACCGGCCAAGGGCACGGTCCCCTGCTTCCCCGCATTTGCGATGGAAATCCGGCGACAATTTGTCTGCCGGAGTGTCGCGTGTTTACCTCAACCGCTCGTTAAGGGCAACGCACGGGCGGTTTCGGGCCACCCGGCGCGCTGCTTTTGCACCGGCTTATAAACGCCCAAGCGCCTTCAGCTCGTGCAGCACGGCCGCATCGCGGGCCGAAACGTCCGGGAATTCCGGATCCTGGCCGACATCGGCGGTGTAGCGCCAGGAGCGCGCGCATTTGACCAGACCGCGATCCTCGGCTTTCTCCACCACCACCGCCACGCACTTGACGTCATCGAGCGTGAAGGCGCCTTCCGGGGCCTTGCCATGCTTAACGACGAGATCGCTGGTGATCGCCATCTCGGCCATGTCGACATCGGCGATCGCTGCTTCCAGCACCGCATCGTCGAGCGTCACCACCGGCACCGCCTCGAGCGACGAACCGATCAGCTTCTCGGCGCGCGCGATCTCCAGCGCGCCGGTGACGACACGGCGCACCTGCCTTACCTTGCGCCATTTCTCGGCCAGCGCCTCGTTGCGCCAGTTCTGCGGGATCGCCGGGAACTGGTCGAGATGCACCGACACGGCTTGCGGATGGCGGTCGAGCCAGGCTTCTTCGGTGGTGAAGGGCAGCATCGGCGCCAGCCACTTCACCAGGCATTCGAAGAGGTGGCGCACCACCTGCACGGCCGCCTTGCGGCGCAGGCTCGACGGTCCGTCGCAGTAGAGCGCGTCCTTGCGGATGTCGAAATAGAAGGCCGAAAGCTCCACCACCATGAAATCGAGCAGCGCGCGGGTGATGCGCTTGAACTCGAACGCATCGTAGCCCTGGCGCACCACCTCGTCCAACTCGGACAGCCGATGCAGCATCAGCCGTTCCAGTTCCGGCATCGTCTCGACCGGCACGTCATGGCCGTCGTCATGGGCGAGCGTGCCGAGCATCCAGCGGATGGTGTTCCTGAGCTTGCGGTAGGCGTCGATATTGGTCTGCAGCACGTTCTTGCCGAGGCGCTGGTCTTCCCAATAATCGGTCGTCACCACCCAGAGACGCAGGATATCGGCGCCGGACTGCTTGATGACGTCCTGCGGCACGACGGTGTTGCCGAGCGACTTCGACATCTTGCGGCCTTCCTCGTCCATGGTGAAGCCATGGGTGATGACCGTGTCGTAAGGCGCCCTGCCCCTGGTGCCGCAGCTTTCGAGCAGCGAGGAATGGAACCAGCCGCGATGCTGATCCGAGCCCTCGAGATAGACGTCGGCCGGCCATTTGAGATCCGGACGGTCTTCCAGCGTGAAGACATGCGTCGAGCCGGAATCGAACCAGACGTCGAGGATGTCCATCACCTGGTGCCATTTCGAGGCATCGTGATTGCCGAGGAAGCGCGCCTTGGCGCCCTCGGCGAACCAGGCGTCGGCGCCTTCCTTCTCGAAAGCGTCCATGATGCGCCGGTTGACGGCCTCGTCCTTCAGCACATTGCCGTCCTCGTCGGCGAAGACGGCGATCGGCACGCCCCAAGCGCGCTGGCGCGACAGCACCCAGTCCGGGCGCTCCTCGATCATGGCGCGGATGCGGTTCTGGCCCGCCGCCGGCACGAAGCGGGTGTCGTCGATCGCCTTCAGCGCGCGACTGCGCAGCGTCGTGCCGTCGCCAAGGTCCTTGTCCATATAGACGAACCATTGCGGCGTGTTGCGGAAGATCACCGGCTTCTTGGAGCGCCAGGAGTGCGGATAGCTGTGCTTCAGCCGGCCGCGCGCGAAGAGCGCGTTGCGCTTGATCAACTCGTCGATGACCGCCTGATTGGCATTGCCCTTCTTGCCGTTGTCATCGATGACGCGCGCCGCACCGCCCTCGCGCCCGGGGCCGAAGCCCGGCGCGTCCTTGGTGAAGAAGCCGGCATCGTCGACCGTGAAGGGGATCACGGTATCGACGCCGCGCGCCCTGAGCTCGCTCGCGGCTTCCATCCAGGCATCGAAGTCCTCGCGGCCATGGCCGGGCGCGGTGTGCACGAAGCCGGTACCGGCATCGTCGGTGACATGCTCGCCGGCAACCATCGGCACCGGGAAGTCATAGCCACCGCCTAGCCCCTTGAAAGGATGCGAAAGCGTAAGCATCCCAAGCTGTTCGGCCGAGACGCTATGAAGCCGGTTCAGTGCGATCTTGGCCTTGGCGGCACAGTCCTCGGCCAGCGCGTCGGCAAAGATCAGCTTCTCGCCGGGCTGCGGGCCGAATGCGTTCTCGGCCGCCGTCACATCATAGAGGCCATAGGCGATGCGCGGCGAATAGCTCACGGCGCGGTTGCCGGGGATCGTCCAGGGCGTGGTCGTCCAGATGACGACATGCGCCTCGACCAGATCGAGCGCGGCCTCGTCCAGCGCCGGCGCGGCGCCGGCGACCGGCTGGGCGAGGCTCGCGACCGGGAATTTCACCCAGATTGTGTCGCTCTCATAGTCCTGGTACTCGACCTCGGCCTCGGCGAGCGCGGTACGCTCGACCACGCTCCACATCACCGGCTTCGAGCCGCGGTAGAGCTGGCCGGACATGGCGAATTTCAACAGTTCGCCGGCAATGCGCGACTCGGCATGGTAGGCCATGGTCGTATAGGGATTGTCGAAATCGCCGACGACGCCGAGGCGCTGGAACTCTTCGCCCTGCACCTTGATCCAATGAGCCGCGAAGTCGCGGCATTCCTTGCGGAACTCGTTGACCGGCACCTCGTCCTTGTTCTTGCCCTTGGCGCGATACTGCTCCTCGATCTTCCATTCGATCGGCAGGCCGTGGCAGTCCCAACCCGGCACGTAGTTGGCGTCATAGCCGCGCATCTGGAAGGAGCGGTTGATGACGTCCTTGAGGATCTTGTTCAGCGCATGGCCGATATGGATGTTGCCGTTGGCGTAGGGCGGACCGTCATGCAGCACGAATTTCTCGCGGCCGGCGGCCTCCTCGCGCAGCTTTCTGTAAAGGTCCATGTCCTGCCAGCGCTTGACCAGGCCAGGCTCCTTCTCGGGCAGGCCGGCGCGCATGGGGAAATCCGTCTGCGGCAAATAAAGCGTTTTGGAATAGTCGATCGTCTCAACAGTGTCGGTCATTGATCTGCCATCTCAGGGTACCCGACGACAAAAAGCCGGGTGTTCAAGTCTTGCTTTGACGCATATCGTTTTCCCAAAAACGAAGCCACCTTCGGGCGATATGCGTTGATGTTCATGAAAAAACGCGAGGGGCGCGCGCGAAAACACCCGGCGGCTCCAGCGGCGCTCAGGCCGCCCGGAACACCGGGCCCGTAATTCGTATCGCGATCGCGAAAAGGCGCGAAAAGCTCGTCATGGCGTGGCTTTTAGCGGATGGCGCGGCAGGAATAAAGCGCGGATTTCAAGGCATGAGGCCGCTTTCGCGACCTACATCGTGAAATTGAAGCGGTAAGTGGTCGAGACACCGAACATCCACTGGTTGCGGTCGCCGCGCTCCTTGACAAGGCTGGAATCGGCCGCCGGCCCCATCAGGCGCGAATACTCGGTGAAGACGCTCGCCGTCATCGGCTCGGTCACTTTCCAGGTGATCGCGCCGCCGAGGCCGGTCGATTTCACGCCGCCGCCCGGATGGTACTCGCTCAAGCCCGAAGCCGCCGCTTCCTTGGCATTGACGCCGTAATAGGCGTCGAAATAGTCCGACGAGGCGAAGGAAACGCGCGGACCGCCGGAGATGCGAACGGTCGGCGTGATGTCGTAGAAGGCGTCGGCCGCGATATCGGCGACGAAGCCGTTGTGGGAGCGGATGCCATGCCGCAGCTCGGCCCGCGCGCGCAGCCAGTCCAGCGGATAAAATTCGAAGAAGCCGCCCGCCTCGCCGCCGAAGCGCACCGGATCGAGGCCCTTGAGCTCATCCTTGCTCTCGCGCGAGAATATGAACTTGCCGGTCAAGCCGGCGCGAATGGAACCGTCATCGATCAGCGCCAGCGAGATGTTGTCGTTGCGCGAGGTGAAACGCGCCTCCGGACCGACCTTGCCGAGCGAAATGATCGGCTGGGCGCTGAGCATGTATTTCTTGCCGCCCTCGAAATTCGGCGCAACCAGCGCTGTGGCGCCGAGCGTCAGATACCAGTCGCCGGATATCCAGCTGCCCTCGCCCGCTTGGGCGACGGGCGCGGTGGACAGGCCCATGGCAACGGCCAGCGGAATCGTCCCGACAATACGCATCGTCACCCCTTATGCGAAACGCGCCGGCAGCACCACCTGCCAGCGCTCAAGCCATGCCGCGCGTTCGGTAAAATTTGGCTTAAAGTCGTAACGTCGGAGCCGGCGGAATCGACGGACGAATTAGGCGACACGCCGGGTGCGGCGAGACGTCTCTATCAGATCGCAGGCCGCTTCCAGTCCGCCGGTAAGCGGGTTTGATGCCCCGTAGGCAAGAGCCGCCTTGTGCCATTGCGCGGGGACCGCCGGGTTGCCGGCCTTCAGGATTGCCTGCCGCCAGATTTCAGGATCGTCGCGGTTGGCCACAACCAGCCCCGCTCCGCTGGCTTCGACATATTTTGCATATCCGCAGGCGTCCGATGCGATGACAGGCAAGCCGTTTGCGAGTGCCTCGAGGATTACCGTGCCTGTATTTTCAAGGCGAGCCGGATGCAGCATGAAATCGCTTGCAACCACAATCGCCGGAATGTCTTCCTGGATGCCCAGCAGGGTAACCCGTTCCGACATGCCGGATTTGGCAATCAGGGCGCGAAGTCGCGTTTCTTCCTCGCTGCCTTTTCGAAGACCGGCGATCAGCCAATGGATATCCGGGAACGGCTGAAGGCCCTTTACCGCCCGATCGAGACCCTTCACCTTCAATCTGTTGGCGATGGTCAAGGCAATGACGGATTTGCGGGGAAGCCCAAAACGATCGCGGATCTCATTGCGGTCGACAGTGAGCAGTTCCGGCCTGCGGCGTTTCGGATCGAGCGTCGGGCCGACGACGTGAATGCGCGATTCCTCGGTTCGCCAGAAGTCGCGGTAAAGCGCTGCCTGGTTTTCGCTGAGCGCAATGATCTGCACGGCGTTGCCAGGGGCAAAGATCATCGATTCGAGATTCTGCTGGCGCATGAAGCGGGGCGAAAACGGCCGCCACCATCCGAGCTTCGACACAAAATAGGGCGGATCGCCGGCATAGTAGATGTCCAGACCCGCCATCTTGTTGAAACCGACCACGCAGTCGAAGTCGCGCCTGGCCGTCAGCACCGACCTTCCCAGCGCATATTCGGTGCCCGGGTTGGAGAGAACCCTTGCCGGCTGGATCTTTATCGTAGCCGAACTCTCGACATGACCGACCTGGCGCGTCGTCAGGATCGTCACGCTATGGCCGCGCCCGACCAGTCGTTCGCTGATATTGAGACAATCCCTCTGCAGACCCCCATTCATGAAGAGGGTAGAGATTGCGCAGCAGATTCTCATCGCGTTATCCGGAGCGCCGCCCCACCCCCAAGTCAGATCGGAGAGAGACCCCGGGTGCGCCCCAGACTTCCCCATTCAAACAAACACGCCGGGCGCTCAAATGTTGGTCGTGTTGAAAACAGGCATATGCTGTATATAGTCCGTTATCAAGAGACCTGGATGCTGTTGCATTCAAGCTTTTTCAAAAAAACTCAATTGGAGCGCGCATGAAAATTCCACGGGGCGATCGTGGCCGCCGAGCCGGCCTCGACTGAAAGCCGCGGCAGCCGTGCCAAAGGCCCTGCGCGAATATGACTTGCAGCAATGGTTGAGGCTGCAGCCGCTGACGCATGCCATCAAGACTGCCCGTTACCGGAAAATCGACCGGAGATTTCTGCGTCAGCCGCTCAAGGATGGCGATATCCAGGACATCCGTGCCGCCGCCCGGGGTCGCCATGTCCTGATTACCGTCGCTTTCGGCGATGCTCAGTGCCTGGATCTGCAGTTGCGGCTGACGAGACGACTTGTTCGCCATGATCTCCACATCGTTGCCGACAACAGCATCGGCGAAGCTTCCGCAGGCGACAACAGGCAGATATGCGCAGCCCATGGCGCCGCTTATGTCAGGCTGCCGACCAATCCGTGGACCGCAAGAAACCCGAGCCGGTCCCACGGCGCGGCGCTCAACTGGATGTGGCACAATATTCTGAAGCCGGCCGCGCCGGCCGCGTTCGGATTCCTGGACCAGGATCTTTTCCCGACGCAGCCATGCGATCCTTTTGAGCCTCTTGAAGATGCGCCGTTTCACGGCGACCTCCGCACGGCAGGCTCGCGATGGTATTTGTGGGCTGGCTACTGCTTCTTCCAATTCGACGCCGTCGGCCGCAAGCCTCTCGATTTCGGGCTCGACTGGTTCGCCGGCCTCGACACCGGCGGAGCCAACTGGGAGGCGCTCTATCGGGATGTGGATCCGAACACGGTTCCGCAACGGCCGATAACCGCATTCGCGGCCTTGCCTGGGGTTGAGCTCAGACGGGCCTATTGCGAATGGCGGGGCAGCTGGCTTCATGAAGTCGGCCTCGATGGCGACCTCTCGTTGAAGGCGAAAAAACGCGAGGCGGTCCTGCGGCTGCTCGCGCCCGCGCTTGAGATCCCGCTCGGATCGGCGCGATAAGGAAATTGACGGTCGACAGACCGAGGAAACTTTGGAATTTGGAATTTTGAAGCCAGGCTGCCGACATTCGAGAATTCAACGGCCATTCGGTCGCGACCGATCATCGCAAGGAAAGTTCCATTGCCGACAGTAAGCGTCATCATGCCGGTGCGAGACGGCGCGCAATATGTCGGCGAGGCCCTGCAAAGCATCCTGGACCAGGATCTGGCGGATATCGAAGTCATCGTCGTCGACGACGGATCTTGCGACGACAGCGCCGCGATCGCGACATCGATCGGCGGCCGCGATGGCCGCGTCAAAGTTGTCGCCAACCGCGGCAAGGGGATCGTCGATGCGCTGAACATGGGGATTTCGCTCGCGCGGGCCCCGCTTACGGCGCGCATGGATTGCGACGATGTCTCGCTGTCCGACAGGTTGCGCCTGCAGGTGGCGTGTTTCCAGGCCGACGCCGATTTGCAGTTGCTCGGCACGGCGGGATTTCAGATCGACCGGGACGGAAACCCGTTGAGGCCGATTGACGTTCCCGCCGGCAACGACCAGTTGCGGGATGCGCTTGCCGGGTACAATCCGATGCTGCATCCGACGGTGATGTTCCGGACCGAGGCTGTTCGGCGCGCGGGAGGCTATCGTCGGGCGTTCACCTATGCCGAGGACTACGATCTTTGGCTGCGGCTTTCCGAGACGGGAAAACTGGCCAACATGGATGAGCGGCTCGTGAAGCTGAGATCGCATCCGGGACAGATATCGCGCATGAAGCAGGATCAGCAAAAGGCGGCAGCGGCATTGGCCAGGCAGTCGGCGTTGCTGCGTCGAAATCGCGCCGAGCCGTTCGACGCCAACGGCCAACCCGCGCAGGCCATCGCGAGCTTTCTGGCATCGCGCGCCGCCACAGGGGCCGGCATCTCCAGCCTGGAAAGACGCGACATCGAGTTGCTGTTGCGAACCGCGGGCATACCCATGGCCGTCACTTGCAAGCTGCTGTTCCTTGCGGCTGTCGGCGCCCCTTCGTTCAGGACGCTCGCGCTCGGACCGCGATTGGCCTGGCGCAGGATGATCGCGCGTCCTGCACGAATTCGGCCCAGCTGATGCGGCTTGTCGTCGATCTCTCGAGCATGGTGCGCTGGCTCGGCCCCCCGGTCGGCCTGGTCCGCGTGCAACGCCACTACGCAGCCGTGGCGGCCGCATTCAAGGGCTGCGAGGTGGCATTCACGGTGTTCGACCCGATCGAGCGGGTGCTCAGACAGGTTTCGCCGAACATAGCGGCGGAGATCATCGCCGGCGACATTTCGTGCGACATGACCTTTTACCCGGATCCTGCCCGCTTCAAGACGCGTTTTTACGATCGCTGGCCGAACTGGGCGCGGCGGTTGCTGATGGCGATCATCAGACCGCGCCGAATCCTGATAGCGGAAATCGGCGCGTTCGGCCGGCGCAATCCCGGCAGCCCTTTCCTTCGTTTTCTCGACCGGATCGAAAACAGGCTGATGAAGGAAACCGAGCGGCGGCAGGTCGCTGGCGTGGGCGGTTCACGCGCCCGGATCGTCCCGCTCAGGACCGTGGCCGGCGACAAATACGATCTTTCGCCCGGCGACCATCTGCTCTTGATGAACAACGACTGGGCCCATACCGATATCGAGGTCATTTCGCGCGAGGCGCGTCTGGTCGGCGCAAAGCTGATCGTGCTGTTGAACGACATCATTCCGATCCAGTTTCCCGAATGGTACAAGCCGCACGACGTCGAGAGATTCACGGACTATGTGGATCTGGCGATGAGGCTGGCAGACCGTTTCATCCTGACTTCGAGGCGTGTCACCACCGATGTCGAGGAATATGCCGCCAAGCGCGGCATCCGCCTGCCGCAGCTGGAGCATGTCCCTCTCGGCTGCGACAGCGCCCGCAAATCGAAGGCGGACGGCCGCCTGCCGGATGGGCTCGAGACGGATCGCTACATCCTCTTCGTTTCCACCATCGAACCGCGCAAGAACCATTCGCTGCTCATGGATGTCTGGATGCGCCTCGTCGTGGACGGAACAGTCGCGCGTAGCGGCATGAAGCTGGTTTTCGTCGGCCGCGGCGGCTGGCTGGTCGACGGCATCCTGGCCAAGCTTCACGGCCATCCTGCCTACGGCAAGAGCCTCGTTCATCTCGACAACGTCGATGACGGAACGCTGTCCCTTCTTTACCGCAACAGCGCGTTCTGCGTGTACCCGTCGCTCTACGAGGGATATGGGCTGCCGCCCGTCGAGGCGCTGGCCTACGGCAAGGCGCTGATCGCCTCGACGGGCGGAGCCATCGCCGAAGTGGTCGGTTCGTCGGGACTCTGCCTTGATCCGCTCGACGTCGAAGGTTGGAAAAACGCGATGCGGGAGTGGATCACTTCGCCCGCGGCCCGTGCTCCGTACGAGGCGAAGGCCGCAGATTTCGTGGCGCGAAGCTGGGGGCAGGCCGGCCGGGAGACGCTGGAGGCGACGCTGGCGCCCTTCCCGGACGAAGTCCAGCCGCCGCCAGGTTGACGATCTCTGCATGCCCGTCGATCGCTGTCATCCGGCCGACGCCGGCCAAGTCGGGTCGTCGGCAAATGGCGGGCTGACGAAGGCGGCGCTTCGCACGCCGTGCTGCTCGCTGGACGCTTAAGTTCATCGGGACTACCTTCCTTTCACCCGCAAGCGGCGCGGCGACATCGGAGGGAAAGATCATGACCTTGCAAGGCGATGCTCTGAAAGACGCGATCGGCCAGACGCGGGACAAATGGGGATGGTTCGTGGCGCTCGGCGTGTTGCTGCTGATCTTCGGCGGCATCGCTTTCGGCAATCTGTTCATCGCTACCGTCGCCTCCGTCTATGTCGTCGGCTGGCTGATGCTGATGGCGGGTGTCATCGAGATCATCCACGCCTTCGGGGTCAAGACCTGGGGACGTTTCTTCTACTGGCTGCTGAGCGGCCTGCTCTACGCCGTTGCCGGCTTCTTCGCCTTCGACAACCCGTTGCTCGCCTCGGCCGTGCTGACGCTGCTGCTGGCCGTCGCGCTCGTCGCTTCGGGGCTTTTGCGGTCCTGGGTGGCCTTCAATCACCGGCCGCAGCAAGGCTGGGGATGGCTGCTGGCGGCCGGCATCATCACCATTCTGCTCGGCCTGATGATCGCCATGGGCTGGCCGGTGAACAGGCCTTTGGGTGCTGGGCATCTTCCTGGCGATCGACCTGGTATTCCAGGGATGGAGCTTCATCGCCATCGGGCTGGCGCTGAAGCGGTAGCAGAAAGCGGCGATTTAGGATGTGTTGAGATTCAGGTCAGGCCGAGCCGAGAACGGTGGTTTCCGAGAACCGGAGCGGAGCGTACTTTTCGTACGTGAGCACCGGAAGCGCAGGAAACCGTCGTTCGCAGGCCGGCATCACCTGAATATCAACGCAGCCTAGAACGCGATTTCGGCGTCCAGCTGCGAGAGCGGGCGCACGCCCTTGAGCAGCGCTCTCGCCTCGGCCTCGTCCTTTTTCATCTGCGCTACCAGCGCATCGAGGCCGTCGAATTTGAGCTCCGGGCGCAGGAAGCCGAAGAACGACACTTGGCAGGTCTCGCCATAAAGATCGCCGGAAAAATCGAAGACGTAGGTTTCGAGCAGCGGCGCGCCATTGTCATCGACGGTGGGACGCCGGCCGAAGCTGGCGACCCCGTCATGAAGCGCGCCGTCGGCGCGACGGAAGCGGACGGCATAAATCCCCTCCTTCAAACCCGCTTCCGGCGAAAGCCGCATATTGGCGGTCGGGAAGCCGAGGGTGCGGCCAAGCCGCTGGCCGCCGATCACCTCGGTCTCGAGGGTGAAACGGTAGCCGAGCAGGCCGGCGGCCTCCTCCACCTTGCCTTCGGCGAGCAGGTCCCGGATGCGGCTCGACGAAACCACCTCCGCGCCTTCATCGCGGAAGGCGTCGACCAGCGTGACGCCGAAGCCGTGCCGTTCGCCGGCCGCCATCAGAAAGGCCGGCCCGCCCTGGCGGTCCTTGCCGAAATGGAAGTCGAAACCGGTGACGGCGTGGCGGATGCCGAGGTTTTTCTCCAGCACGTCGGTCACGAAAGCCTCGGGCGAGAGCGAGGCAAAATCGCGCGTGAACGGCTGCTCGACCAAAGCGGCAAAGCCAAGTCCGGCGAGCAGCCGCGCCTTCATCGGCGGCGGCGTCAGCACGAAGAGCGGCACCTGTGGCCGGAACACCTTGCGCGGATGCGGCTCGAAGGTGAGCACCAAAGCGGGCACGCCATTGCGGCTGGCTTCGGTCAGCGCGCGCTCCAGGACGGACTGATGGCCGCGATGGACACCGTCGAAATTACCGATCGCCACGACGCCGCCGCGCAGATGCGCGGGCAGCGGCGCGACCGCCGAAAGACGTTGGAAGGCTTGGTTCATGTCGAGGCGCCCGTCATGGCCAGACCTCCAAACTATTGCAGACGCGCAATGACGGCGACCGGCCGGTAGCCGTGCTTTTCAAGGAAGCCGGCCAGCCTTTCCGGATCGGGGCTGAGCGGATCGCCATAGTCGCGAGCGTGGATGCCGCCCGAGACATAGAGCACGTCAAAGCCGTTGTCGGCCGCGCCCTTGACGTCGGTCATCATGCCGTCGCCGATGGCGAGGACCTCGCTGCGCTCGACGGCGCGGCCAAGAAGGCCGGCGACCTGCTTCATGGCGACATCGTAGATCGGCGCGAAGGGCTTGCCGGCAATCAGCGTACGGCCGCCAAGCTGCGCGTAATCTCGCGCGAGCGCGCCGGCGCACCAGATGGTGCGCTCGCCGCGCTCCACCAGGATATCGGGATTGGCGCAAATGAACGGCAGATTGCGGGCACGCAGCCGCTGCAGCATTTCCGCATAGTCGGCGGGCTTCTCGACCTCGTCGTCATAGAGGCCGGTGCAGACGATGCCCGAGGCCTCGAATTCCTCGACGAGATCGACGTCGAGCCCATCATAAAGGGTGAAATCGCGCTCGGGACCGATGTGAAAGATCTTCCTCGGTCCTTCGGCGATCAGGTCGCGGGTCACATCACCTGATGTGACGACCCGGTCAAAGGCCTCGGCCGGCACCCCGATGATCTTCATCTGGGCGACGACGTCGGCGCTGCGACGCGGCGAATTGGTGATGAGCACGACAGGCACATTGGCCGCGCGCGCCCTTGCAAGCGCCGCGGCAGCGGCCGGAAAGTGCCATTCGCCATTGTGCACGACGCCCCATACGTCGCACAGGATGGCGGCGTAGCGCCCCGCAAGATCGTCGAGCGAAGCGATGATGTCAGGCGAATCCGCCATGCCGTTTCCCTGGTTTCGATCCCTGACAAGACCGCGACAGCCATTCTTCAGTTCAGCGGACGCCACGGCCGGTCCCGCATAACCGAAGCGCTTCATCCTGTCACCAGCTTTCCGGCATCGGCCTTCGACGCGCGTCGGTGAACAGGGTTAATGCCCAGTCAAATGACCGTGCGACCTTGACGCTTTCGAGAGAGCTAAAATTTAACGATTCATGATCATGCTAAACGAGAAACTATAGGATCCTGGCGGGGGCTAAGGGCATTGATCCGCAAATTCCTACACGACAGGCGAGGCAACTATGCCTTGATGACGGCCGTCACCATGATACCGCTGATGGGCGGCGTGGCGCTTGCGGTCGACTATGCCGAGCTCATAAGGGAGCGGCAGGAGACGCTGAACGCGCTGGACGCCGCCGGCATTGCGACGGCACAGCAGATCGTCGGCGGCGCCACCGACGCCGAAGCCAAGGCCTTTGCCAAGACATTCTTCGAGGCCAATCTCAGGCACGTCCTTCCGGCGAACACGACGCTGACGGTGACCTTGCCGAACAACAACGCGGGCGGCGGCACGCTGGTGCTCGAGGCGGCCTTGAAGTACCAGCCCTACTTCCTGCCGGCCGCGGTCGCATTGCTTGGCGGAACGCCGGGTCAGACGAACGTCAACTTCTCGGCCAGATCTGAAATCCGCCTCAAGAACACGCTGGAAGTGTCGCTGGTGCTGGATAATTCCGGCTCGATGAACGATATCAGCGTCTCGAATAAGGTGCGGTTCGATCTGCTCAAGAGTGCCGCCAAGCAGCTCGTCGACCAGTTGGCCGGCCAGGCGCAGATGATGAGACAGATCGCCAATCCAGTGCAGTTCAGCCTCGTGCCGTTCGCCGCCTCGGTTAATGTCGGCCCCGCCTACCAAGGCGCGGCATGGCTTGATCCGTCTGGTATTTCACCCATCCAGCATGAGAATTTCAACTGGGCTACCATGACCAAGGCGCTCAATGCCAACAGGTGGGCGGAGCAGGTTGGCGGCGTTTGGTATGCGCGCGGTTCGCAATGGGGGGCACAGCAAGACCTGCCGCTAACGCGCTTTTCAGTGTTTGATCAGATGACGCGCGTTACCGCATGTAGTGCAAAGGATTCGAGCGGCAACTGCACGGCTAACGCGACATTCACCTATGGCAAAGTCGCGAGCTGGGGAGGGTGTGTTGAGGCGCGACCTTATCCCTACAACATCAACGATGCCCCCGCCACGTCGGCAACACCGGCCACGATGTTCGTGCCGATGTTCGCACCGGATGAGCCTGGCAACCAGTGGACGCTTTCAAACGGTTACGTCAAAACCTTCGGCATGATCAACAGCTGGTGGGATGACAAGGATGCGACCACCTCCACCGGCCAGGCCGCACAATTGGCCAGGCAGAAGAACATGACGAAGTACTTCGCCCCGGCCCCGCTTAACAAAGCTCCCTTGCCTGCGCCAATCGACGGCGGACCGAACTATAGCTGCACCACAACGGCGATCACCCCGCTCACGGACGTCTCGAACGCCACCGGCTTGACCACTGTCAAAAACGCTATCGATGCCATGGTCGCAGTCGGCGCTACCAATGTAACCGAAGGCATGGCCTGGGGCTGGAGAACCCTGTCCAGCACAGCTCCCTTTACCGGGGGCCGACCCGAAACGGAAAAAGGCAACGATAAGGTCGTGATCGTCCTCACCGACGGAGCGAACACCTATTACCCACCCAGTTTTTTCGGCGCCAACGACTATCCTCTGAACAGGTCGAGCTATTCCGCGTATGGATACACGGGCGTCGGCTACAACGGCACCAGCACTACCCGCCTTTACATGAACACCGATGCAAACTTTGATAAGACGACATACACGAAAGCGAACTACACCAAGGCCATGAGCGAGCATCTGGCAACGCTGTGCGACAACGCCAAGGCGGCCAACATCATCGTCATGACCATCGCGCTCGACCTCGATTCCGCCAACACGGACGAGGCGGCGCAGATGGCAGCCTTGAAGACCTGTTCGTCGGACTCGCGTTTCCGGAGGGACCCGACCGACCCGAGCAAGCCGGCGAAGCTGTTCTGGAACTCGACCGGCGCGACGCTGTCTGACGACTTCAAGTCAATCGGCAGCGAGCTGTCGAACTTGCGCATCGTCAGCTGATCGTCTGGCACGCCGCAGGCAATGATTTGGTTAGCGGTTGGTGAAGTCGCCGTTAAGCAATCGAGCGGTTTGCCAAACCGGTCCTTCAGCGTTTTGTGGAAGTGTGGCCCGACAGAGAATCCGCCGGCGGGGGGCCGCTTTAAGTACAATGCGCAAATTCTGGCATCAATTCTGCCGTGACCGCCGCGGCAACTATGCGCTTATGACCGCTATCGCCATGGTGCCGCTGATGGGGGCGGTGGCGATGGCCGTCGATTTCAGCGAGCTCAACCGCCAGAAGCAGATGGTGCTCAACGCGCTCGACGCCGCCAATTTCGCCGCGGCGCGGCGGCTTGCCGAAGGCGCCACGGACGACCAGATCAGAGCCTACGCGGTCGACTTCTTCAACGCCAACCTGAACAACATCGACCCCGCCGACATCTCGCTCAACATCACGCTGCCCACCAGCCAGGCCGGCGGCGGTCTGCTCACGATGAGCGCGAGGTTGAATTACCACCCTTACTTCTACCCGTCCTCCTCGCTGCTCGTCGGCGCATCCACGGTCGATGCGAACAAGTCGATCAACCTTGCCATGGACTCGCAGGTGCGGCTGAAGAACACGCTGGAAGTGGCGATGGTGCTCGACAATTCGGGCTCCATGACAACGCCCGGCACAGGCACGGGACAGAAGCGCATCGACCTGCTCAAGCAGGCGGCCAAGCAGCTCGTCGACACGTTGGGGCAGCAGGCAGCGCAGATCAAGCAGATCGACAAGCCGGTCCAGTTCAGCCTCGTGCCGTTCGCGGCGTCGGTCAATGTCGGGCCGAACAACGACAACGCCTCCTGGATGGACACTTACGGGCTGTCGCCAATCGCCAACGAGAATTTCGATTGGTCGACGCTGAATGCTCCCACCAAATACGCTCAGAAAATCAACGGCATCTGGTATAAAAAGGGTACCGGTTGGGGCGCGGAGGAAGGGCAGATACTGACCCGTTTCGAGCTCTATCGGGATATGAAGGTCGTCACCAGCCACGAACGTATCGCCGGCAGCAAGCGCGTCGTCTGCGACGAATATCGCGACAACCATACCTGCGAGCGCAGCCACAACGAATATGACTACAACGACACCTATGGCCCGTTCGCCAGTTGGCAGGGTTGCGTGGAAGTGCGGCCCTACCCCTACAATATCAACGACACGCCGGCCTCCGGCGGGCCTAACAACACGGGCATCGGCGTCGGCGATCCGGCGACCATGTTCGTGCCGATGTTCGCGCCGGACGAGCCCGGCAACCATTGGTATGTCACACAAGATCCTGACGAACCGAGGCCGGTGACCTATGGCGCCGCCAACAGCTGGTGGAACGACGATCCGTCGAGCACCACCGGCAAGACCAGGCAGTCCAATATGGCCAAGTACTTCATGCCACGGCCGATCAATGCTCCGGTATTGAGCTCGGGCGCCGGGCCGAATTACAGCTGCACCACCACACCGATCACGCCGCTCACCGACGTCACCCAAACAGATGGGCTTGCCGCCATCAAGGCGGCGATCGACCTGATGCAGCCGAACGGCAACACCAATGTGCCCGAAGGCATGGCCTGGGGCTGGCGCACGGTTTCGAGCGCCGAACCTTTCACGGAAGGCCGTCCGGAATCCGAGCGCGGCAACGACAAGGTCGTCATCGTTCTCACCGACGGCGAGAACACCTATTCGACGGTCAGTTCCGACCCGGCCGGCAACAAGTCGACCTATGCCGCCTACGGCTATACCGGCGTCGGCTATAACGGCACCTCGGTCACCCGCCTGTTCGGCGGCACGTCGAGCGCCATCGGCCAGTTCAACTATTCGTCGAGCAACTACACCGCGGCGATGAACGAGCAGATGGCGAAGCTGTGCGACAATGCCAAGGCGGCCAACATCATGGTGATGACGGTGGCGCTCGACATGTCGTCTATCAGTTCAAGCGACCAGAAGGCGATGGCCGCGCTGAAGGCCTGCTCTTCCGATTCCCGCTTCCGCAAGGATCCGACCGATCCCAGCAAACCGGCCAAGCTGTTCTGGAACGCCACTGGGGCGACGCTCTCCGACAACTTCAAGGAGATTGCCAACGAGTTGTCGAATTTGCGCGTGGTTGGGTAGCGGGGGCGCCAGCGCCGAAGCAGCGTCGCTTTCGCCAATTGTCCGCACTGGCGCAAAAGCTCCCGCAATCATGCTCTTGCGAACGGCGCGGCGCGTGATGATTGTTACGTCGCCACCGGAGACTCCGATGCCCGACGCCGCCAATCATCTCACTTTCGCGCTGATCTGCCTCGGCATGGTGCTCACGCCCGGGCCGAACATGATCTACCTGATCTCGCGCTCGCTGTCGCAAGGGCCGAAAGCCGGGCTGATCTCGCTCGGCGGCGTGGCGCTGGGCTTCCTGTTTTATGTGGTCTCGGCAGCCCTCGGCATCACCGCGCTCATCTTCGCCGTGCCATACGCTTACGACGCGCTTCGCTTCGCCGGCGCGTCCTATCTGTTGTGGCTCGCCTGGCAGGCGCTGAAGCCCGGCGGGCGCTCGCCCTTCCAGGTCCGCGAGTTGCCGAGGGACAGGCCGCGCAAGCTCTTCGTCATGGGGCTGATGACCAACCTGCTCAATCCGAAAGTGGCCGTGCTCTACCTGTCGCTGCTGCCGCAGTTCATCAATCCGGCCAAGGGCCATGTTCTGTCGCAGCTTCTGGTGCTCGGCGTGACGCAGATCTCGATCAGCCTCACCGTCAATGCCATCATCGCGGTGACGGCCGGGTCGATCGCGAATTTCCTCGCCGGACGGCCGTCCTGGCTGGTCGTGCAGCGCTGGATGATGGGCACGGTGCTGACGGCGCTGGCGTTGAGGATGGCGACCGAGGCGCAGCGCTAGGGCACATTGATATTCAGGTGAGACCGGCCTGCGAATGACGGCTGTCTGCGCTTCCGGTGCTCACGTACTGCAGTACGCTCCGCTCCGGTTCTCGACAGCCATCATTCTCGACTCGGCCTGACCTGAATCTCAACGCACCCTAAGGGCGAGCCATCAGATCTACATCGGCCGGCGTACAGGCCGGATCTGCTCCGGCTCGACCACCTTGCGGTAGAGATGCCAGGTCGCGTGGCCGAGAATCGGCATGACGACGGCAAGCCCGGCAAACAGCGGGATCGAGCCGACCACCAGCAACACGGCGACCGTAAGTCCCCAAAGCGCCATCGTCAGCGGATTGGCCATGACGGCGCGGGCCGAGGTTTCAATTGCCGAGACGGCGCCGACATCGCGGTCAAGCAGCAGCGGAAAGGCAATGACGGTGGTGGCCAAAACGACGGCGGCGAAAACGAAGCCGACGGCGTTGCCGACGAGGATCAACGTCCAGCCCTTGCCGGTCGTCAGCACGTCGCGCAAAAAGGCGCCGACCGAAGCGGGCGGCTCGGCGCCGAACAGGCTGGTGTAGAGCGACTGCGCGGCGAACAGCCACAACAAGAACAGCGCGAAGAGCAGGACGCCGATGACGGCGATCGACGGCAGCGCCGGCGAGCGGCGCACGTCGAGCGCATGATGCCAGCGGCTGCTCATGCCGAGCTCGCGCCGGCGGCTGATCTCATAGAGGCCGATGGCCGCGAAGGGCCCGATCAGCGCGAAGCCCGACATCAGCGGATAGACGAGCTGGATGGCGTTGGAGCCGGAGCTCCACCGCGTCAGGATCAGGCCGACGATCGGATAGATCAGGCACAGGAACACGTAGTGCGACGGCTTGGCCCAGAAATCCTCGGCGCCGAGCCTCAACGCATCCCACAGATCCGACGTGGTGATGTGGCGCACCGTGGGCTGCACATGCATCCCGCGCGCGTCCGCCATGACATGAAAACCAGCCATAACCGTCCTCCGTTTTACACCGGGGGCGGTCACCGCCTGGGTGGCCGCCCGTGGCTGCCACTTTCAAGAACGCCGGGATCATAACCGATCTTCCGGGGAATGTCGCGCTTCATGCGATTTTCATCGCCTTGCCCGGCAAAAGCCACGATCGCCGGTATCAGAGGCGGCATGACCAGCTCGATCACCGTCCCCCCCGATTTCAAGCGCCGCACGTTGCTTGCAGCCGCCGGCCTAGCGGCGCTTGCCGGCATCGCCGCCTGCAGCACCGTCTCTGTGCCGACGGGCGAAGGCGCGGGCGTCTCTTCGTCCGCGACAGCGACGTTGGCCGGTATCCGCAGCTCCGCCGGTCTGCCGACGCTGACGCCGGATGCGCAGCTCGAACAGGCGGCGCTGCAGCAGGCCGGCTATATGGCCTCGCGCGAGCGCATGAGCCACACCACCGCCTGGGGCAAGGATTTCGCCTCGCGCATGAAGGACAATGGCGTGCGCGGCGCCGCCGCCGAAAACATCGCCGAGGGCCGCTTCGACCTTGAGAAGCTGTTCGACATCTGGATGCATTCGTCAGGCCATCGCCGCAACATGCTCGATCAGGACTTCAGCCGCTTCGGGCTGGCCTATGTGCGGGACGGCCGCGATCCGGCGTTGCGCTATTGGGCGCTGGTGCTGGGCCGCTGAAAAGGCGGCCGGCTGAGAGCAGCGACTTTGTCAATCCATATGCGCGGCCGGCGCCCCGCCTACGGGCGCGGCCCTGGGCTTGCGCAGCAGAATGACGAAAGGAATGGCGGCCAGCGTCATCACCATCAGGATCTTGAAGTCGTTGATATAGGAAATCATCATCGCCTGGGCATTCACCGCGCGGTCGACCTGCGAAAGTGCTAGGGGATTGCCGGCGGCGGCCGCCGGAGAAGCGGCCCACAGATTCGGGTTGTACGGATTGATGAAGGCCGACAGCTCGGTGTGGTTGATCTGGGTGTTGCGCACCATCAGCGCCGCGACCACCGATACGCCGATGGAGGAGCCCAGATTGCGCACCAGGCTGAACAGCGAGGTGGCGTCGGTGCGGTAGCGCGCGTCGAGCGTGGCGAACGCGACCGTCGACAGCGGCACGAACACCATGCCCATGCCCAGGCCCTGGATGACGCCCGAGGAGATGATCAGCCAATTGTCCATCTGCGGCGTGAAGCTCGCCATCGTATAGAGCGACTGTGCGGTGAGCAGGAAGCCGATGGCGACGAGGATCCTGGCATCGATCCTGTGCATGATGCGGCCGACGACCAGCATCGAAATCATCGTGCCGATGCCGCGCGGACCCAGCACGACGCCGATGGTCACGGTCGGATAGCCGAAGATGTTTGCCAGCATCGGCGGCAACAGCGACATCGAGGCCAGTATCAGCACGCCCATGACGAAGATGAAGCCAAGCCCGGTCACGAAATTGCGGTCGAGGAATATCTTCGGATCGATGAAGGGATGCTCGGCCGTCACCGTATGGATGATGAACACCCAGAAGCCGGTGAGCGACAGCGCGAGCTCGATCCAGATTTCGGCCGAGTTGAACCAGTCGACCTCGCCGCCGCGGTCGAGCAGAAGCTGCAGCGCGCCGACACCGAGCGACAGCATGGCGAAGCCGAAGAAGTCGAAGCCGCGCACGCGCTTGGCGATGACGGGCAGGTAGGCGGCCATGCCGAGGAAGGCGAGGATGCCGACCGGCAGGTTGATGAAGAACACCCAGCGCCAGTTGAAGTTTTCCGTCAGCCAGCCGCCGAGCGTCGGCCCCAGGATCGGCCCGAGCATGATGCCGGCGCCCCAGATCGCCATTGCCTGGCCATGGCGCTCCTTCGGGTTGATGTCGAGCAGGAAGGTCTGCGACAGCGGCACGATGGCCGCGCCGAACACGCCCTGCAGCAGGCGGAAGAGCACTATGGTCTCGAGGCTCCAGGCAAGACCGCAGAGCATGGAGAAGATGGTGAAGCCGACGACGGCGGTGAGGAATAGCTCCTTGCGGCCGAGCCTGTCGGCGAGCCAGCCGGTAACCGGCGTCATGATCGCCGCCGCCACGATATAGGAGGTCAGCACCCAGTTGATGTTGTCGGGCGAGGCGCCGAGGTCGCCGGTCATGGTCGGCAGCGCGACGTTGGCGATCGTGGTGTCGAGCGCCTGCATGATCGTCGCCAGCATCAGCGCGACTGTGATCAGTCCGCGGTGCGGCACTTCCTTGAAAGGTTCGGGCGTGCTCATGATGCTGAACTTCCAGCAGATAACAAAAACATGTACGTTAGAGTATGATGCCGAAAAGTATCATGCTCTTTGACTTAGAGGCGGATTCGGATTTCAGGTCGAACAGACCCGAAATCATCCGGCTCTAGGTTTCCGGGCGGCAAAGCCTTCGTTGAGAGACCTTCATCGCGGTGGGACGCGACTATCGATGTGGGGGTTACATCGACTGAAAGTCTCTGTTGGAGCGGATGCCTGCCGCCCGGAAACCTGAGGACCAACGGGTCCGTGGCCAGCTTTCGAACGAGCCGCCATGCGGCTTGCCTTGCTGATCCTTGCCACGTCTCCACCAGACCGATCCCCTCAATGCCCGCCGGATCGCGACGGGCTCGCTGTCTTACCGCGCCTGCTCCCCTGCGGTGGCGTGACCGAAGATCGACGGCAGGCCGCGCGCCACGCCGGTGTCCACGGTGACGGTGGCGCTCATGCCGGTGCGCAACGCCATCTTGGCGTCGGGGTCGGTCAATTCCAGGCGCACGGGTATGCGCTGCGTGACCTTGACCCAGTTGCCGGTGGCGTTTTGCGCGGGCAGCAGCGAAAACTCCGCGCCCGTGCCGGCGCCGATCGCTTTCACGGTCGCCTCGAAGGTGCGGCCCGGATAGGTGTCGACGACGATCTCGGCCTTCTGGCCCGGCTTCATGTTGGTAAGCTGGGTCTCCTTGAAATTGGCGTCGATCCAGGTGTCGCCCGTCTCGACCAGGGCGAATAGCGGCGTGCCGACGCCGACATACTGGCCGACCTTGAACGACGCGGCCTGGTAGACGACGCCGTCCGCCGGCGCCTTGACTGTCGTCTGCGCCAGATCGTAGGCGGCCTTGGCGCGCGCGGCGAGCGCCGCCATCACGGTCGGATGCTTGTCGGTCTCGATGTCCGGATTGCCGCCGAGCGCTGCCTTGGCGCTGACGATGCCCTGCTGAGCGACGGCGAGCTGTTGCTTGGCCTTGTCCAGGTCGTTGCGCGCCTCGTCGAGCGACGACTTGGCATTGATGCCCTTCTGCGCGAGATCGGCGGCGCGGCCATATTGCGACTGCGCATAGTCGACCTCGCTGGAGGCGGACTTTTCCTGCGCCATCGCCTGGCTATAAGCGGCGCGCAGCTGCTCGACATTGAGGCGCGCGGCGGCGACCGCCGCGTCGGCCTGGGCGAGCGCGATCTTGTAAGGCTCGGGGTCGATGACGAAGAGAAGGTCGCCCTGCTTGACCAACTGGTTGTCGGCTATGCCGACCTGGACGATACGGCCGGCCGTGTCGGAGGCGACCGAAATCCTGGCCTGCTGCAGGTTGGCGTTCTCGGTTTCCTGATAGCGGCCGCCCGTGATCCAGACATACGCGCCGCCGGCAAGCAGGGCCAGCGGCAGGGCGACCATCAACAGGAAGCGCCCGGGGCGGCGCTTCTTCTTCGGCGCCGGAGCGAGCCGCGGCTCGGGAGCCGCCGCAACCGGAGCGGCCGCCGGCTGGGCCGGTGCTTCCGCGACCGGCTGCGCCGGCGCAAGCTTGGTGACGTTATCGTCTTCTATCTTGGCTGCCGCGTTCATGCTGCTGCCCCTTCCGTATTCTTCATCTTTTCCAGGGACGTCTCGGCGTCCGTCAAATTCTGCACGATGGCGTCCAGCACTCGGATCAGGACGCGGCGTTCTTCCGCCGACACGCCGGTCAGCGATTCCTCATAGACCTCGCCGGCAAGGCTCTTGACGTCGGCATAGGCCGCGTCCGCCTTCTCGGTCGGGAAGATCATGCGCACACGCCGGTCGGTCGCGTCCTGGCGGCGCTCGATCCAGCCGCCCTCCTCCATGCGGTCGACCAGGCGCGAAACGCTGATCGGCTCGATTTCGAGGAGCTCGGCAAGCCGCGCCTGCGCCACGCCGGCCTCCTTGGCAACGCGCACGAGCAGCCGCCATTGCGCCGAGGAAAGACCCAACCCGCTGGCGCGCGCCTCGAAACGCTTGCGCATCAAGCGCTGCACGTCGTGGATCAAAAATCCCAATCTGTCGATACCGTCGGAAACCATGAGCGGTACATATAATAAGCGTGCTCACTATTCAAGAGGCAGCTTTGCTCCAGAAGCCGGCAAATCGACGTTGCAGCAAGGCAAGCTCCCTTACGGTTAGCGATCGATGAACGTGCAGGGGTCGGTGCCGGCAGGCCGATCCCAAGGCCGGGAGATCATGGCCGATTGCGCATCAGCATGGTGACGACGAAGAAGGCGCCGAGCGAGCTCGTGATGATGCCGATCGGCAGTTCCTGCGGCGGCAAAAGCGTGCGGGCGAGCAGATCGCTGGCCAAAAGCAGGATCGAGCCGAACAGCGCGCAGATCGCTATCATGGGCCGGTGCAGCGAGCCGGCCAGCGGCCGGCCGAGATGCGGGATCATCAGGCCGACGAAGCCGATGACGCCGGCTACGGCAACGAGACTGGCGGTCGCCAGCGCGGCGACGAGGAATGTCGAGCGGCGCATCCTCGCCACCGGCACGCCAAGGCTCTCGGCGGCGCTTTCGCCGGCGAGAAAGGCATCGAAGCGGCGGTGGTTCCACAGGCCGTAGGCGAGGATGATGCCGGCGCCCAGCGCCGCCAGGCCGATATTGTCCCATCGAGCGAGACCAAGTCCGCCCATGGTCCAGAACAACACCGAATGCGCGGCGCGCTGGTCGCCGGCGAAGACGAGGTAGTTGGTCAGCGCGGTGAACATGAACGAGACGGCGAGGCCGGCAAGGATCAGCCGCTCCGGCCCCTGACCCCTCACCCGCGACACCAACAGAAGCACGATCGCCGCCGCCAGCATGCCGCCTGTGAAGGCGGCGAGCGGGAGCGTCCAGATGCCGAAACTGTCGCCGAAGACGGTGATGACCGAAACGGCGCCGGCTGCCGCGCCCGAGGAGAGGCCGAACAGGAACGGGTCGGCGAGGTCATTGCGGGTGACGGTCTGCAGCAGCGCGCCGACGACGCCGAGGCCGGCGCCGACGGCGATCGCCAGCAGCGTGCGCGGCAACCTCAGGTCGACGACGATGCTGCCGACCGGGCCCGATGGGCCGCGGCTGTCGAGCCCGGCCGCATGCGCCAGCGCGCCGACGACCTCGCGCAAGGATATCAGCGTCGAGCCATAGGCGATCGAAAGCAGCGCGAGCGCAACCAGCAGGATAGCGCCCAGCGCCATCGCCAGGATGAACGGGGTATAACGCAAGTTCACGTCGTCGGACCTACTATCGCCGCGCCGACGTTCGAGATTGGCCGAGGTCTCCGCGACTTCGTCATTCCAGGGCGAAGCAGGCGCGAAGCGCCGTCGCGGAGACCCTGGAATCCATTCCGTGACCTGGCGCGCGGAGATCGACCGCGTAGAATTCCGCACGGTTGCAACGCTCGAAAGCCACGGAATGGATCCTCGGGTCTGCGCCGCGTCGCTTCGCTCCTTGCTCCGCCCGTGGATGACGAAGTGAGGGGCGTTTTCGCCATTCTCCAAGGCAGGCTATCCATCAACGGCAACAGTCCCAGCTCATCCGTGCCTCAGACCTAAAACGCCTCCGGATGCATGGCCCTGGCGATCTTGCCGATCGCCTCGATGTTGGCGGGTCCGGGCGTCAGCTCGGCGTAGCGCAGCGCCACGAAGCGCTCGTTCCTGACCGCGTCCGTCTCCTTCATCGCCGGATGGACTTTAAGGAAATCGAGCAGTTTCCTGTAGCCGCCGCCATCCTGGTAATCGAGCAGGATGAGGAACTCGGGATTGCGCGAGGCGACCGTCTCCCAGTCGGTGTTGCCCCAGCTCGTCTCCATGTCGGCCATGATGTTTTCGCCGCCGGCGGCGGCGATAATGGCGTTGGGAATGGCGAACCTGCCGGCGGTGAAGGGCTTGTCCTCGCCGGAATCGTAGAGGAAGACGCGCGTGCCCTTGCGGCCACCCACCTTCGCCATGATGCCGGCGAGCTCGGCCTTCCAGCCGTCGACCAGCTTTTCGGCCTCCGCTTGCTTGCCGAAGATCTTGCCCAGCTTCTCGACGTCGCCATAAAGCAGGTCCATCGAGGCGGCGGGCCGGTTCTTGTCGAGATGGACGCAGCTCTCGGTCAGCACCAGCGTCTTGATGCCATGCGGGGCAAGCGTGTCGGGCGTCACCTCGCCGCCCGGCTTCATGCCATAATACCAGCCGGCGAAGAAGAAATCCGGCTGCACGGCGACGAGGTTTTCGAGCGTCGGATATTTTGGCGCCAGCTCCGGGATGGCGCCCTGCTCGGCCTTGAACTCAGGGCCGACCTTATACCAGCCGGTGATGCCGGTGAGCCCGACGATCGACGGCTGCAGCTTCAGCGCGAAAGCCATCTCGGCCATATTGAGATCCTGGATGACGGCGCGTTTCGGCGGTGCATCGAAGGTGAGCGGTTTGCCGCAGCTGTCGACGGTGACCGGGAAAGCGAAGGCGGCCGAGGCGACGAGCGACAGGGCCAGCGACAAGGCAAGGCGTTTCACGAGATGATGCTCCTTGTTGGGGTTGTGCAGGTTCAGGACGGCGAGGAAGCGCGCATGGGAAGCTCGAAGACGGTGAGCTCGCGGTCCTCGGTCGGGTGCCGGAGGCGCAGCACGTCGATGCCGAACACCTCGCGGACAAGCGGCTGCGCCAGCGCCTCGCGCGGCGGAGCCAGGGCGTGCAGCCGGGCGTTGCTCATCACCGCGACGCTGGTGGCGAAGGGCGCCACAAGCGCAAGATCGTGCAGCACGGCGACCACGGCCATGTTGAATTCGGCTACCAGCTCGAGCAGCTCGCCGCGGGCGCGCGGGTCAAGATGGTTGGTCGGCTCGTCGAGAAACAGGATTTTCGGCTCCTGCGCGATGGCGCGGGCGAGCTGCGCGCGCTGGCGCTCGCCGCCGGAGAGCGAGCCGACGGTGCGCGCGAGCAACGGCAACAGCCCAGTCCGGCGCAGCGCCTCGACGACGATGTCGCGATCGTCGTGCCGGCGCCTCAGACCGGCGTGCGGGACACGGCCAAGCTCGACATAGTCGATGAGCGCGAGGCGTTGATCCGGCTGGTCCGTCTGACCGACGACGGCGATGCTGAGCGCCCGTTCGGCGGCGGTGATCCTGTCCAGCCGGCGTCCGGCAAGGCGAACCTCGCCGCGGCTCGGCGACAACGCCCCGCATAACATGCGCAGCAGAGTCGTCTTGCCGGCGCCATTGGGGCCGATGATGGCGAGCCGCTCGCCCGCTGCCAGCGACAGGCTGACATCCTCGACCAACATCCGGCCATTTGCCGTGGCGCGCAAATCGCGGGCTTCGAGCAGGAGCGCGCTCACCGGACCTGCTCCCTGGCCTTGCCCGCGGCGGGGATGCGCGCCAGTATCTTGCCGGCGAGCCTTGCCGGGCGCTGGCCGGAATTGCACCAGCCGTCGGGCAGCGAGGCATAGAGCCTGGCAAATTCGACCAGCGCGCCGGCGTCGGTGCCGCTGTCGATGGAACCGAAGAGATAGCTGGCCTTGCCTTGCGCGTTGAAGGCGACAGTCAGCGGGCGCGAGCAGCCGGCCATGCAGTCGACGGTTTCGACAGCAAATGACGACGCCAAAGTCTCGGCAAGCCTTGAGCGAAGGTCGGCGCACAAATCCCCGCCGGACCTACGCCCGGTCACGGTATCGCGGCACAGCGAACAGACGATGATGCGATGGCTAAAGACGTCCAGCATTTCCGTCACTTTCCAAAAATGGCGGCGGAAGGATGCCGGACGAACCGGCCGACAAGACCGGTGTCCGCGTCTCCTCCCGGCACACCCCGTCCGGTCAACTCGTGTCGATGGCAGGTCTCCTGGCTCGCGGGTCGTTACGCCATCCGCCTTCCCAGCCTTGCCGGCCAGTGGCGTTTCGGATGGAGCTCGCCGCTCACAGTTGCGGGGGCAGCCACGGCCTCGACTCGGATGAGCCTCACCGTGTTCCCTTTTCACCCCTCGCCTTGCGGCTCGGGGACCATGACGCAGCTATCGTAGGTTGTCCGCGTGCGAGTCGCAACGGGCCTTCGTCCGCCCCTCGTGCGAAAGACATGGCGGGATCGTCGGGTCGTTGCCACAAGTCGTTTATTTCCTTCTGATATGTAATAACATTACCAGCTAGAATACATTGCCTTGGCTTGTCAACCCGCTCGACTTCGCTCAAAGCGCAATTTCGATCAAACTGGCCGGCGGCGCGGAGGCTAGTGTCGCCGAGCCAAATGCGAGGAGCCATGAACCCGACCGAGAAAGCGCTGTGGTTCGTCGAAAGCCACCTGCCCGACGCCATCGACCTTGACGAGATAGCGGCAAGCAGCGGCGTGTCGCGCTTCCATGTGACGCGCGCCTTCGGCGCGGCCACGGGACGGTCGGTCATGGGCTATATGCGGGCACGCCGCTTGAGCGAAGCGGCGCGCAAGCTGGCCGGCGGCGCGCGCGACATTCTCTCGGTCGCGCTCGATGCCGGCTACGGCTCGCATGAGGCGTTCACGCGGGCCTTTCGCGATGAGTTCGGCACCACGCCGGAGTTGGTGCGCGCGCAAGGCTCGACCGAAAACCTCGATCTTGTGGAGCCCATGCTGATGGACAGTTCGCTTCTCACCGCGCTCGAGCCGCCGCGCTTCGAGACCAGCCGCCCCTTCCTCGTCGCCGGGCTCGGCGAGCGCTACAGCTGCGAGACCAGCGCCGGCATTCCGATGCAGTGGCAGCGCTTCGCCCCCTATATCGGCAACATTCCGGGCGAGGTGCCCGGCGTCTTCTACGGCGTGTGCACGAATGGCGACGATGCCGGCAATTTCGACTATGTCGTCGGCGTCGAGGTTTTGGACTTCTCCGACCTGCCGAAGGATTTCCAACGCGTGCGGGTGCCGGCGCAGAAATATGCGGTGTTCTCGCATCGCGAGCACATCTCGACCATCCGCCGGACCGTCAACACGATCTGGAACAAGTGGCTGCCGGTCTCCGGACACGAGATCGCCGACGCGCCCGAGTTCGAGCGCTACGGGCCCGAGTTCGATGCCCGCACCGGCAATGGCGGGCTGGAGATCTGGGTGCCGGTCAAAGGATGAGCGCTTTCGCTTCTCCCCTTGTGGGAGAAGGTGGATCGGCGCGCAGCGCCGAGACGGAAGAGGGGTGTTCCAGCGGAGTGAGACGCCGGTTTTCCCTGGAGCACCCCTCATCCGTCGCCTTCGGCGACACCACCCGGCCCTTCGCTGGCTCAGGGCGTTCGAAGTTCGAAAAGCCAAGCAATTGGCTTTCTTCGTCCGCTACGCGGACCTCTTCTCACCCCATAAGGGGAGAAGGAAAAGCGCTAAAGCTCGAGATTCCACGTTTGCCCGACAAGATCCTTGCCGAAGGAATGATGGCGTTCTTCCTCGACCAGCTTGAAGCCGGCAGCCTGGTAGATGCGGCGGGCCGAACCAAGGATGTCATTGGTCCAGAGCGTCAGCGTCTTGTAGCCCTTGGCGCGCGCGAAGGTAATGCATTCGTCGACCAACCGCCTGCCGATGCCAAGGCCGCGCGCCGACGGTTCGACGTAGAGCAGCCTGAGCTTCGCGACCTTGGGCGATTTGCGCATGACGAAGACCGAGCCGACCACCTCGCCTTCGCGCTCGGCGATCCAGTTGCGCTCCCATTGCGGGACGAAGTTCTTGACGAATTCACCGAGGATCTCTGCGACCAGAGCCTCGTAGGTCTCGTCCCAACCGTATTCCTGCGCATAGAGCATGCCCTGGCGGTGCGTGATCCAGCCGATGTCGCCGACCTGCAGCGGCCGCAGGATATAGGGAACCTTGGCTTCAGGTCTGTCGCCGAGCAAGTCTTGGACGGTGCGCATAGCCTTGACCAGCCGCTCCTGGTGGGCCGGCGCCAGGCGATCGAGCAGCGCGCGCACCTGGTCATGCGAATCCTGGTTGAGAGGCGCGAAGGCTTCCCTGCCGGCTGGCGTCAGCGCGATCGAGGCGCGGCGCGCGTCGGTCTCACTGGCTTCGCGTCCGACCAGGCCGCGCTCCTCGAATTTCTTCAAGAGCCGGCTGACATAGCCGGGGTCGAGGCCGAGGTCGTGCACCAGGTCGCTTGCGACCAGCCCATCGCGATGGGCGAGCTCGTAAAGCACCCGCGCCTCGGTCAGCGAGAACGGACTTTTCAGCAGGCCCTCTTCGAGCAGGCCGAGCTGGCGGGTGTAGAAGCGGTTGAAGGCGCGCACCGCATCGATACGGTCCTTGCCGGGGTGATTGTGGACGGTCATGGGAAATCCTCCTGTCATGGACAGGATCAACCATTTAGTTGACTGAGTCAATAAATACGGCAATTGATGATCTCGCGATAGGTCGAGCCGTTACGGTGGGTGCATCTCGGGCATGGTATTCCCGAATTGGGAAATCTCGCTTGTTCCCAAGATGGGAATACGCTATATGTGGTCATGCAGATCGTCAGCAAGAAAACGCTCGTAACGTTTTGGACCAAGCATCCACAGGCTAAAGCGCCGCTTACCGCCTGGTTCAACGCGTCGAGCAAGGTCGAATGGAAGACCTCGGCGGACATCAAGGCCCAGTTCGGCACGACCGTGGATTTTGTCGCCGACAATCGCGTCGTGTTTGACATAGCCGGCAACAAGTACCGGCTGGTCGTGCATGTGAGCTACACATTCAAGCGGTTGCTGATCAAATTCGTCGGCACCCACGCCGAATATGACAAGATAGACGTGGAGAAGGTGTGATGGAAAACATTCGACCCATTAAGACCGAGGCTGATTACGATTGGGCCATTGCCGAAATCACTCGCTATTTCGACGATGAGCCCGCTGTGGGCAGCCCGGAGGCCGACCGCTTCGATGTGCTGGCTGCCCTGATCGAGGCCTACGAAGCCAAACACTATCCCATCGAAGAAACCGACCCCGTGGATGCGATCGTCGCCCATATGGAAATGGCCAATCTCGATCGGGCAGCGCTCGTGCGACTCTTGGGCTCAGCGTCGCGCGCCTCCGAGATCCTGACCCGCAAACGCGCGCTCACGATGGACATGGCATTCAAGATCAACCGCGAGTGGCATATCCCCGCGGAAGTCCTCATTCATCCGTACCATCTAGCGAACGATGGAAAAGAGACTGCCGCCGGATAACGCGGTCACCCCATCGGCAGCACCGGCCAGAACTCCACGATCCGCCCACCGGCGAATACCGCGATCGCGCCGAAATGCTGCAGCACCGCCTCGCTCTGCGTCGGCCGCAGGAAGGCATAGGTGCCAGGCTTGACATTCGTCCCTGCGGGCAGCCCCATGAACTGCTGGTTGGATGACAGGCCGATCAGCCCGTTCGGCTTCATCCCTGCGGGAAACACCGGCTCGGCCATCCACTTGCCGCCGTAGAGATAGCAGCCCTTGCGCGGGAAGAGGCCAAGCGCCTGCAGCGTGCGCGAAACGGCTGGCGGACCGGGCAGCATCGGATCGAGCGCCTTGAGGATCGGGGTGGCGATGAAGGCCGCCGGCTGGAAGCTCTCCAAGCCGGGCGTGTCGAAATCCTTTGGCAGCACGAAGGCCGAGCCGATCGACACTTCGTTGGCCACGCCGCCGCCATGCAGCAGCGCGGTCTTGGAGCCGCCGATGTTGAGAATGCGGCGCTGGTCCGGATCGAGGGCGGCGCCAAAATCGGCGGCTTTGGCAGAGGCCTGCTTCAGCGCCTTGGCCACGCCGCCGAACAGGCCCGGTATCTCCGGCGCATGCGCCTCATAGGCCATGATGCCGTCGCAGAGCAGACCTTTTGGAATTCTGAGCGCGTTAATTTCGGCGGGATCACGAAAACCGCCGCGATGCAGGCCGACGTCGACCTCGAAAGCGAAGCGCAATTCGGTGTCGAGCGCAGCAGCGAGCGCCCCGTATTCCGCCAGCCGTTCCGGCGTGTCGATCAGCCAGCAGACGCGCGACCACCAGCCGGCGCCGCCCCTGGTCAGCGCGGCCTTGGCGGCACCCACCGGAATCGGCTTGCCGTAGAGCAGATCGCCCTCGGGAAACGCGTCAAGCACGGCCTGCGTCACCGGCGGATGGAAGGTCATGAAGCGGTTGGTGCCAAGCGCCTTGGCGATATGCGAGAGCAGCGGCATGCAAGGCAGCGATTTGTCGACCAACCGCACGCCAAGGCCCGGTGCCAGCCTTTGCTTCACCAGCGCGATGTTGCTGTCCAGCCGGTCGCGATCGAGGACAAGGCAGGGCCGGAAAATCTCGGCGGCCATCAATGCGTCGGACAGGCCGGCGAAATAGGCGCTCATTGTTGGATGCCGAACAGGCCGGCCATGTAGGGCGACACGAAACGGTTTTGCGGATCGATGTCGCGCCGCACCGCCATCGCATCGTCCCAGCGCGGATAAAGCTTCTTGAAGTCCGCCGCCGTCAAGCTGTGCATCTTGCCCCAATGCGGCCTGCCGCCATACTTGCGGAAGATCGGCTCGGCGGCGCGCATGAAAGGCAGTGGATCATTCGCCGCATCATGGTGGATGGCGATCGAGCAGGTCAGCCTTTTGTAGAATGGCGAAAGCCAGAATTCGTCGGCCGCCACCGAGCGCACCTCCATCGGGAAATAGACTTCCGGGAAATGCTTTTCCGTAAGCGCAATGATCTCGGCCAATGCCTTGGGACCTTCCTCGTAAGGCAGGTGATACTCCATCTCGTTGAATTTGGTGCGACGCTCGCTGGCGTAGACGTTGAGCCAGTCCTGCACATAGTCTTCCGCCGGCACCTTCTTCACCGCCCCCCTGATCAGCGCCCGGCGCAACGACGGCAGCCAACGCAACGCTGTCCGCAGCTTGCGCAAAGTCGCCAGTCCTTCCTCGTCGTCTTCGGTCGGCCGCGTCGTCGGCGCCGCATCGCTGAGATCGCTGGCGATGAACTGGGCATATCCGGCAAATGGAATGTAGTAGAACTCGGCCGAGCGATGCGCGGCCATCATCGTCTCGAAATTTTTGAGCATGTCGCCGATTGGCAGCACCCATTTGCGGCGGCGCAGCCGGTAGGTGGCGATGTTGTTCATCGCCACTTCGGTCAGCACGCCGAAGGCGCCTAGCGCGACGCCCGTGGCATGGATCATGTCCAGGTCGTTTGCCCGGCTGAACTCGCGCAGCTCGCCTTGCCCATCGACGAGCTGCAGCGCCTCCAATTGCGTGTGATAGGCGCCGAGCGTCGGGCCGGAGCCATGCGTTGCCGTGCCCAATGCGCCGCCGATCGCCTGGCGGTCGATGTCGCCCATGTTGGGCAGGCCCTGGCCGATGTCTTGCAGGATACGCATCAGGGCGCCGAGCCGCGTGCCTGCCCTCATCCGCGCCCGGTTGTTCGCGGCATCGTGCGAGACCAGCCCCTCGATCTTCTCCAGCGAGACGATGGTGCCGTCGGACTGCACCAGCGGCGTGAAGGAATGGCCGGCGCCGACGACGCGCAGCGGACCGGCCGCCGAGCGCACTAGGTCGGCCAGCTCGCCGGCATCGGCCGGTGTCGCGATCAATTTCGGGGAAGCCGTGACGAAGCCGGACCAGTTGCTCCAGGGATTTGCCATCTTCACCCCTTTGCTCAGACCCGGCCGCGCTGTCGCGCGACCAGCACGAAAATGCCGAGCAAAAGCACGCTCGCGAAAGCGGCGGCAGCGGCGAATTCGGGCACAGGCCGGAAGTCCGCGCCGTCGATCAGCAGCGAGGCGGCGACCGGGCCGATGGCGAGGCCGAAGAGTTGGGCGGCCGGTACCAGCAGCACCGCGGTGCGCGTCTCGTCGGCGGTGATCGCCAGCCGGATCTGGTAAGGCACGATGAAGAGCAGGATGAAGCCCATCACCAGCGCCACGGCCCAGAACATCGAAAGACCCGGACCGGACGCAAGCAGTAGCGAGCTGATCGCCGCGACGATGCCGATGACGGTGATGGCAAAACGATAGTCGATGCGCGCCTCGAAGCTTGTCGCGGTCATCGCGCCGAGCACCTGCGCGGCAAGGCTCGCCGAAACCATCAAGCCGACGGTGCGGCCATCGATGCCGAACTGCGCGCCGATGGGCTCGAGAAAAGCCCAGACGGCGCCGAAGAACATGAAATAGCAGAAGATCGACAGCAGCGCGGCGATCGCCGGCACGGTCGCCACGTTGGCGGACTGTTCTTGCTTGGGCAGGTCGGCATAGTCGTCCGGCACGGTCCAGGCCACGACGAGCGAAAGCAGGCAGACGATGCCGAGCGCGATGAAGCCGCCGGCGGAGCCCGCCCTCGGCACGGCAAAGAGTGCGAGGATCAGCGCCAGCGCGCATTGCGCCAAGGTCTGCAGCGTGACGAAATAGCCGCCGATGCGCTCGGCCCGGCGCGAGCGGGCGATCAGCTCGGTCGCGACGGCGACAAGCCCGCCCTCCGCGAGGCCGGCCAGCGTGCGCGCGCCGATCAGCGCATTGGGGCTGCCGGCATAGGCGGTCCAGACATTGGCGAGCGCGAGCAGCACGAGCAGCACCGTGCTCTTCCAGCGCATGTTGCGCGCCGGCAAGAGCATCGCCACCACGCCCGAGCCGATGGCTATCGCGATCATCTCGGCGGTGGCGACCAGCGCCAGCTCGTCGCCGGTGACGTGACCTTCGCTGTAGAGCGCACCGAGCAGCACCGGCTGCAGTCCGAGGATGAGGAGACCGACCGAGCCGATCCACAGCGCCGAGGCCAGCTGCAGGCCCGTCGGGTTGCCGACAAGCCAATCGCCATTTTCCGCTTGCGCGGCTTGCGATGCAGTCACGAGGCGCTCTCCCTTGCAGCCCGATCGAAAAACTGACAAGTTGTCAGCATTTGACGGAACTGATACTTGATCATGTTTCTTGTCAACCGCGAATTCGCGGCTTTCACGAGATTTGGCGCATGACGCAGACAAGGCGAACGGCGACGGAACCGCGGCGCAGGCCGAAGCAGGAGCGCAGCCGCGAGCGCATCGACGCGATCCTCGCCACGACCATGCGGCTGATCGGCGAGAAAGGCATCGACGCGGTGACGATGAAGGAAGTCGGCGCGCTGGCCGGCGGGCCGATCGCTACCGTCTATCATTACTTCCCCAGCAAGTCGGCGATCCTGGCGATGCTTTATGAGCGGTTCTCCGAGGAAAGCCGTGCAAGATTCGGCGCGATCATCGCCGGGATAGGCCGGCTGGATGACGTGACCGCCGCGGCCGACCGCCTGCTCGACGATTATCATGCCCGTGTCGCCGCAGACCCGGCCATCCAGGACCTGCAGAACGCCATCCAGGCCGACAAGGCGCTGCAGCATCTCGACATCGCCGAGACGAGGCAACAGGCGAATATGTTCTGCGACAAGGTCGGGCCGATGCTCCAAGCGGAGCAGCGCGAGGCGTTCGGACGTGTCGTGTTCCTGATCTTCCAGCTCGCCGGCGGCGTCGTGCGGCTGGCGCTGACGCAGGACGAGGCGGAGGGCCGGCGCACGATCGAAGATTATCGTTCGATCATCCACACGCAGTTGCGCTTGTTTCTCTGAGCGCGATCAGGGATCCAGCTTCGGCCCCAGGATTTCCACCAGCCAATCAACAAACACCCTCACCCGTGGCGACAACTGGCGGCTCGGCGGATAGAGCACGGAGATCGGCGTCGGCGTCGGCGGAAAATCGGGAAGCACCTCGACCAGCCGGCCGGCAGCGATATCGTCCGCATAGCGGAGCCTTGGCGCCTGGAACAGCCCGAACCCCAGCCGGACCAGCGCGGCACTTGTGTCTGAGTTCGCGACGGTGACCCGCGACGGCAGGGTGATTTCGCGAACCTTGCCGTCGACGGTGAATTCCAGCGGCATCACCTGTCTCGTGCGCGAAGACACGAAGCCTATCATCATATGGCCGGCCAGATCGTCCGGCGTGCGCGGCACACCGTGGCGTTCGAGATAGGCGGGGCTCGCGACGGTGATTTCGCGGGCGATGCCGAGCCGCCGCACGATCATGTCGCTGTCGGGCAGCATGCCGGCCCTGATGACGCAATCGACGCCCTCGCGCACGAGATCGACGAGGCGGTCGCCTTCGCCGATATGCACGGTCAGGCCCGGATATCTGGTGAGCAGCGCCGGCAATTCCGGCAGCAGGAAGGTGCGCGCCATGTGGCCGTTGACGTCGACGCTGAGCCTTCCCCGCACCTCGTGCGCGCCGAAGCCGCCTTCGGCATCCTCGATGTCGGCCAGGATGCCGATGCAGCGCTGGTAATAGGCTTCACCGTCGAGCGTCGTCGTGACGTGGCGCGTGGTGCGGCGCAGCAATTGCACGCCGAGCCGTTCTTCGAGCTGCTTGATCGCGGCGGTGGCGCTGGAGCGCGGCAGGGCAAGATCGGCGGCGGCCGCAGTGAAGCTTCGCCGTTCCACGACGCGGGTGAAGAGCCGCATGCTGTCGAATCGGTCCATCGCTGATTGTTCGCACATTCTGAATAGTGTTGGCAATCCATGGCCGATTATATCGGCCCACCGGGCGAGTATATGCATCTCCATCCAGATAGAAGGAGATTTCGCCATGACCACCCGCCCCATCGCTCTCATCACCGGCGGTAGCCGCGGCCTCGGCCGCAACACCGCGCTCAACCTCGCCCGCAAGGGCGTCGACGTCGTCCTCACCTATCGCTCGCGCGCCGACGAGGCGAAGACGGCAATCGCCGAGATCGAGGCGGCCGGCGGCCGGGCTGCCGCGCTTGAGCTCGACGCCGGGGTCGTCGCCAGCTTTCCGGCTTTCGTTGAAGCGTTGAAGAAGACGCTTCACGAGACCTGGCAACGCGACCGTTTCGATTATCTCCTCAACAATGCCGGCACCGGTCTGCGCAAGCCGATCGCCGAGACGACGCAAGAGGAGTTCGACACGTTGATGAACATCCATCTCAAGGGCGTGTTCTTCCTCACCCAGGCGCTGCTGCCGCTGATCAACGATGGCGGCCGTATCATCAACGTCTCGAGCGGCCTGGCGCGCTTCTCGGTCCCGGGCTCCGCCGCCTATGCGATGATGAAGGGCGGCGTCGAAGTGTTCACGCGCTACCTCGCCAAGGAACTGGCAGCCCGGCGCATCACCGCCAACACGGTGGCGCCGGGCGCGATCGCCACCGATTTCAACGGCGGCCATGTGCGCGACGACGCCGAGATCAATCGCGTCGTGGCCGGCATGACGGCGCTCGGCCGCGCCGGTGTCGCCGACGACATCGGCCCGATGATCGCCGCGCTGCTGTCCGAGGACAATCGGTGGGTCAACGCCCAGCGCATCGAGGTGTCGGGCGGCATGAATATCTAGGCGATCGGTCACTTGACCTGCCGGATCAGTCCTTCGAAGCCGTCGGCAAGATTGGCATTGCCGGCGGCGATGAAGCTCGACAGGTTCCTGGCCCGCCCAGGGGTCTTGTTGGCATCGAGCAGCACCGCCCTGCCCTCATGCATGACGAAGTCGAACTTGCCGTAATCGAAGCCAAGCTGGCGCCGCAGCGCGCGCAGCTCGTCCGGCACGGGCACCGCCTCGCGGCGGATGGTGTCGTCGCCCTTGACCAGGCTCTGCGGCGAGACATGACGGGTGCAGCGCTCGAACGCTGCCCGTTGCTGGTGCTGCGTTCGCCGAAGCGCCTGGACTGACGGGCGGGGTTGCTCGTCGGCGCCTCGCGATGGCCGGCGCATTTCGGCCTGGCGTCTCGCAGGAGAAAAATTTCGCGTCGTCGCCCCCTTGCGCGCGCCTTGACTCCGGCTACCCAGCGGCCTATCTCAGCGCCACGTTAGCACTCGCCTTTGGTGAGTGCTAACTTATATCCGGCGGCCTCGCCGGATGGAGGAACAGTTCTCACCGTTCTCATTCGAGGAAGATAACATGGCAAAGTCCAAGTTCCGCCCGCTTCATGACCGCGTGGTCGTTCGCCGGGTCGAATCCGAATCCAAGACCGCCGGCGGGATCATCATCCCGGATACGGCGAAGGAAAAGCCGCAGGAAGGCGAGATCATCGCCGTCGGCTCCGGCGCCCGCGACGAAAGCGGCAAGCTCGTGCCGCTGGACGTCAAGGCCGGCGACCGCATCCTGTTCGGCAAGTGGTCGGGCACTGAAGTCAAGCTCAATGGCGAAGACCTTCTGATCATGAAGGAATCCGACATCATGGGCATCATCGGCTGATCATCGGCCTCACCTGAATCTTCATCTTCGGGCTCTTCCCGAGCCCCTGCCAGGAGCTAAAACATGGCTGCCAAAGACGTAAAATTCTCCCGCGATGCCCGTGAGCGCATGCTGCGCGGTGTCAACATCCTCGCCGACGCGGTGAAGGTCACCCTCGGCCCCAAGGGCCGCAACGTCGTCATCGACAAGTCGTTCGGCGCCCCGCGCATCACCAAGGACGGCGTTACCGTCGCCAAGGAAATCGAGCTTGAGGACAAGTTCGAGAACATGGGCGCGCAGATGGTCCGCGAAGTTGCTTCGAAGACCAACGACATCGCCGGCGACGGCACCACGACCGCAACGGTTCTGGCGCAGTCGATCGTCCAGGAAGGCCACAAGGCGGTTGCCGCCGGCATGAATCCGATGGACCTGAAGCGCGGCATCGACCTCGCCGTTGGCGACGTCGTCACGACGCTGATCAAGAACGCCAAGAAGATCAAGACCTCGGAAGAAGTTGCCCAGGTCGGCACCATCGCCGGCAATGGCGATGCCTCGGTCGGCTCGATGATCGCCGAAGCGATGCAGAAGGTCGGCAATGAGGGCGTCATCACCGTAGAGGAGGCCAAGACCGCCGAGACCGAGCTCGAAGTCGTCGAAGGCATGCAGTTCGACCGCGGCTACCTGTCGCCCTACTTCGTCACCAACGCCGACAAAATGGTTGCGGACCTGGAAGACGCCTACATCCTTCTGCACGAGAAGAAGCTCTCCAACCTGCAGGCCATGCTGCCGATCCTCGAGGCTGTCGTGCAGACCTCGAAGCCGCTGGTCATCATCTCGGAAGATGTCGAAGGCGAGGCCCTGGCCACGCTCGTCGTCAACAAGCTGCGCGGCGGCCTGAAGATCGCCGCCGTCAAGGCGCCGGGCTTCGGCGACCGCCGCAAGGCCATGCTGGAAGACATCGCCATCCTCACCGGTGGCCAGGTCATCTCGGAAGACCTCGGCATCAAGCTCGAGAATGTCGGCCTCAACATGCTCGGCCGCGCCAAGAAGGTGTCGATCTCCAAGGAGAACACCACCATTGTCGACGGGGCAGGCAAGAAGGCCGAGATCCAGGGCCGCGTGTCCCAGATCAAGCAGCAGATCGAGGAGACCACCTCGGACTACGACAAGGAGAAGCTGCAGGAGCGTCTGGCCAAGCTCGCCGGCGGCGTCGCGGTGATCCGCGTCGGCGGCGCGACCGAGATCGAGGTCAAGGAAAAGAAGGACCGCGTCGATGACGCTCTCAACGCGACCCGTGCGGCCGTCGAAGAAGGCATCGTTCCCGGCGGCGGCGTCGCGCTTCTGCGCGCTTCGCTGAACATCAAGGCAACCGGCGCCAACTCCGACCAGACCGCTGGCATCAACATCGTGCGTCGCGCCCTGCAGGCTCCGGCCCGTCAGATCGCGTCCAACGCCGGTGCGGAAGCATCGATCGTTGCCGGCAAGATCCTTGAGAACAAGGGCCCGACCTTCGGCTACAACGCCCAGACCGGCGAATATGGCGACATGATCGCCATGGGTATCGTCGATCCGGTCAAGGTCGTTCGCACGGCTCTCCAGGACGCGGCCTCGGTCGCCGGCCTGCTCGTCACCACCGAAGCCATGATCGCCGAAGCTCCGAAGAAGGAGTCGGCTGGCGGCGGCATGCCTGGCGGCATGGGCGGCGGCGGCATGGGTGGCATGGGCGGCATGGATTTCTAAGAAGTCCATAAGCTTGCTCAAGCCCGCAAGCGGGCTTGAGTGGTCTCTAATCCAGCCGATTTGGCTAACACACGGAAAGGGCGGCAGAGATGCCGCCCTTTCTCGTTGCGCGGCCCAGGAGCGTAGATAGGATGACGTTTCGTTGAATCGCCATCCTGATCTAACTCTCTGTTGGAGCATGATCTTCTCCGAAACCGGTTCCCACTTTCGGGATCGCGCTCTAGTGGCACAGGGATTTTGACCGGTCGGCTCTGTTTGCGTTGACAGGCGGCATGCCTTGGAGATTGGCCGAAACGCCCATCGCGATCGTCATTCCAGGGCGGAGCAGGAGCGAAGCTCCGTCGCGAAGACCCTGGAATCCATGCCGTTACCTTCGCCAAGGCGTGCAACGGAGCAGAATTCTGCACCGAGGCGGCGCTTCCAAGTCACGGAATGGATTCTATGGTCTGCGCGCGTCGCTGCGCTCCTTGCTCCGCCATAGAATGACGAGGTGGGGGCGGCTTCAGCCAATCCCCGGCGTTTGCGCTGATTTCACGGAAATGAACGGAAGATCTTGCACCAAGACAACCTTTCAAAATCCCTGTGTCGGGGAACTAGTTGGAGCATGATCTTCTCCGAAAGCCGGTTCCCACTTTTTGCATTCGCTGACCTTCGGTTCGGGATCATGTTCTAGCCAAGCGTGCTGCTCCATGGGCAACCCTGCCCTACAGCTTCAACCGACTGCCTAAACTTTGTGCAATTCCTCAACAAAATCAGCGCCTTCGGTTAAACGCCCGCGATCGTTGCGGCATTTGTCGGACAATATTTTTTAAGATATCCGCGCTTACTGATGAATAGGGCGTGCTTGATTGCTCGCGCGTTTAGGGGTGTCGGGGTCTTCATCGATGCAAATTTTCCACCGGTTCGTGCGTGACCGTGACGGCAACGTCCTCATCATGTCCGCGCTGCTTTTGCCGCTGCTCGTAGGCATGGCGGCGCTGGTCACCGAATATGGCGGCGCGCTGGTCGAGCGCGCCAGCAACCAGCGTACCGCCGATCTCGCGGCCTTTGCCGGCGCGCTTGCCTATAACAAGACACAGTCGACCGACCGGATGACCGCGGCGGCGATCAATGTCGCCACGCTCAACGGCGTTCCGGCAGCCGATGTGTCGGCGACGCTGGTCACCTCGCCGAAGACAACCGGCGTGAACGCGGTCTCCGTATCGATCCGCACGCAGAAGCAGCTGCTGCTTGCGCGCGTCCTCGACAATCGCCAGCAATTGCAGATCTACGCCAATTCCGTCGCCGAGCTCGGCGCGCAGCCGTCGACACCGGGTTGCATGCTGGCACTGGACGGCACCCAGACGGGCATCACGCTGTCAGGCGGCACGGCCGTCAACGCCCCCAAATGCACGGTCTCGTCGAATAACACGATCACCGTTCCGTGCGGCACCGGCATCTCGGCTATCGGCGTCAACTACAATTCCGCCACGGCCCCGAGCCAGCCTTGCAACGGCATCACCGGACCAAACGGGACGGCGGCGGTGATCACCAAGAAGTCGACTCCCGATCCGCTGGCGGGCAATTCCGCGGTCGCGGCCGCCGTCGCCCGCTTTGCCACCGTGGCGGCGCTCTCGCCAACCGCCGCGCCAGCAGCGCCGACCACCCCGAGCGGCAACAATATCGACTTCGGCTGGACCCAGGGGTCAACCCAAGGCCAGGCGAATGCGCTGGGCTGCGCCGCCAGTTGGGCATCGTCGTCATCAACCTGGACGCTGAATTGCGGCAGCAAGACCACGGTCAACCTGGGCACCATCACGATCGGCGGCGGTATCAACCTCAACTTCGCCACCACGGGCGCGGCGACGACCGTCTACAACATCTCCGGCGATCTCACGACCAGCGCCACCACCAAGTTCGGACCGGGCACCTACAATTTCGCGGGCAAGCTGACCACGGCCGGAACCACCACCTTCGGCGCCGGCACCTATAATTTCGGCAAGCAGGTGACAACCACCGGGACTACCGCATTCGGTGCCGGCACTTTCAACTTCAGCAAGGGGCTGACGACCGGCTACGGCACCACGGCCTTCGGCGCCGGCACGTTCAAGATCGGCATCAGCGACAATAGCTGCGGCGGCATCGCGCGCGTCAGCCTCTGCAACACCAGCACGCTCTCCTTCGGCGGGCCCAGCACATTCGAGCTGCCTGGCGGCATCAACAACGCCGGCGGCGCCACGCTGACTTTCGGCTCGGGCACCTCCAACAGCTACAAGATCGGTCCCGGCGGCAATGGCGATGCCATCACGCTCGGCGGCGGCTCCATCACGATCATGGCCGACGCCACCAGCTCGGGCGTGTTCCAGGTCGTCGGCGATGTGAACGGCGGCGGGGGCGGCAGCTGCTTCGTCGTCCCGGCCACCGCCCAGCACGACATCGAGGGCAACTTCATCGCCTCGGGCGCGGTGCTGCTCGGCGCCGGCGTCTACACGATCGACGGTTACTTCGCGCTGGGCGGGAGCGGCGGCGGCAGCGCCAGCTGCGGCGGCTCGACGATCAGCGTCAGCGGCAACAACGTAACGCTGGTGCTATCGGGCAAGACCAAGTCGAACTCGGGAAGCTGCAATGGCTATATCTTCTGCGTGGCCGCCGGCTACAGCAACATCGTGCTGACCGCGCCGCAGACGGGCGCTACGGCGAAGCTTGCCGTGATCGGACCGACGTCGACCTCGGTCACGGCCGGCGCAACCTTTGCCGAAGGCGGTTCCAACGCGCAGATCTCCGGCGCGTTCTATTTCCCTTACGGGCCGATCATCATGAATGGCGGCTCCAGCATCCTGGGTTCGAACACCGATACGACCAAGTGCCTGCAGCTGATCGGTTCCCTGATCACCCTGTCAGGCGGCACGGCGGCCACGTCGGAATGCGTCGCCGCCACCGGCGCTACCACGAGCAGCAAGGTGAGCCTCGTCCAGTGATGCCACGTTTCAAAATCAGCCCAGCATTCGCCCGCTTTCTCCGCCGCGAGACGAGCGGCGCATCGGCCGTCGAGTTCGCGTTGATCAGTCCGGTGCTGATCCTGATCCTTGCCGGGCTGGTCGACATCGGCGCGTCGCTGAAGGCGAAGTTCGACCTTTCCTCGGCGATCTCGGCCGGCTCCAACTACGCGCTGCTTGGCGCCGACAAGGTCAACTCCGCCGGCGGCGGCACGCTTGCCGGCAACATCCTGGCGGTGGTGGCGAACGGGTTGGGCAACGCCGGCGGCAGCGTCCAGGTCGTCGTCAACAACGGCGCCACAGTCAATTACAACACGAGCAACGGCACAGCGACCCAGACCGGCACCGTATCCAACGCCGATCTCTGCTATTGCCCGACCGGCAGCGCGGCCAGCGTCACCTGGGGTTCGGCGGTGACCTGCGGCTCGACCTGTCCGGCCGGCGGCATCGGCGGCAAGTTCGTCACCATCAGCGCAAGCCGGTCCTTCTCGCCGCTGTTCGGCGGCTTCGACGTCGTGAACAGCGGCAACATCACCGTCCGGGCCATGGTGCAGCCGCAATGAGACACGTCCTGGAGCGCTTTGCGGCGAAGTCTTTGATCCCGTTCATCCGCGACCGGTCCGGCGCCAATGCGGTCGAATTCGCCCTGCTTTCGCTGCCGCTCTTGCTGGTGCTGTTCGGCACGGTGGAGTTCGGCCGCATGTACTGGACACAGCACGTGCTGCAGGACACGGCGACAGCCGGCGCGCGGTGCGTCGGCGTGCTGCAGAGCGGCTGCTCGCAAAACGGCACCTACAACGCCGCCAACACCGTTACCTTCATCAGCGGCATGGCTGCGGCGGACGGCATCACACTCACTGGCACCAACGTCAACGTCAACAACAACACGACCTGCTCGGGCCTCAGCGGCTTCACCACCGTGCGGGTTTCCTACACATTCGCGACGGTGCTGCCATCCGTCCTGGTCGCCTTGGCCAGCGGCCCGCAGCTCAGCGCCACGGCCTGCTTTCCCAATCAGGGCGCATGACCCGAAAGGTTTGAACCGGTTTTTCGGCCAGACTTCAGGTCGACTCGACCTGAAATCATCCGGCTCTAGCGGTCAGACGGCTGTCTTTGCAGGTTGAGCTACGCCACCAGCCAGCACCGCCTGCTCGACCAGCGCCGCAACCTCGTCGGCCACGGCGGCGAGCGGCGTGCGGTCGCGGGTGGCGCGGGCGATCACCATCAGGCCTTCGAGTGAAGATTCGACCAGCAGGGCCAGCGCCTGCGCGCGCCGCTCCGGCACCCCTGCCCCGACGAATGCCTGGCGCAGCAGTCCGATCCACTGCTCGAAGGCCGAGCGGCAGATTTCAACCAGGTCCGGAACGTTGTTCGGCGCGTCGAGCACCACCGGCGCGACCGGACAGCCGAGCGAGAATTCGTTTTCCTCCAGCATGCGTCCGACCGACTGGTAGATGTGGTGGACGGCAACGGCGGGATCGCTTTCTTCCAACAGCGCAGCGCCCAGCCGCTCCGTCACGTCTGCGACACTGGCTCGCGTCACCTCGATGACCAGTTGGTCCTTGCCGCCCGGGAAATGGAAATAGAGGGAGCCGCGCGGTGCTGCGCTGGCGCTCAGAATGTCGTTCAACGACGTGCCGTGATAGCCGCGCTTGCGAATGAGCAGCGCCGTCGCCTCGATCATGCGGGTGCGTGTGTCCGTCGCCACGTCGACCTCTCACAATGTCAACCTCTGTCAGGAGTGGGCATTATAGGGGTTGCCCCGAATATGACAATCGGTCTACATAATATGTAAATCGGTCTACATATGTCGGAGGCAAAAATGCGGAGTTACCGGCTCGAGGAATTCGGCGACATCGAGGCGCTGGTCATGCGCACGGAAGCGCTGCCCAAGCCGGGTGCAAACCAGATCCTGGTACGAGTGCGCGCGGCCTCGCTCAACCGCCGCGACACCATGATCCTCAACGGCACCTATCCTCTGGCACCCCGCGCGGGCATCGTGCCGCTGAGCGACGGTGCCGGCGAAGTCGTGGCCGTCGGCGACGGCGTCACCCGCTTTGCCGTCGGCAACCGCGTCACCGGCAGCTATTTCGCGCGCTGGATCGACGGCCGCATGCATCCGGGCGTGATCGACCAGCTCGGCTGCACGCTGGACGGCATGCTCTCAGAATATGCGCTGCTTGACGAGCAATGGGCGGTGCGGCTGCCGGACCATCTTTCCTGGCAGGAGGCTGCGACCTTCACTTGCGCCGGGCTGACCGCCTGGAGCGCGCTGACGGGCGCCGAGATTCCGAAGCCGGGGCAATGGGTTCTCACCATCGGCTCAGGTGGTGTTGCGCTGTTTGCCTTGCAGTTCGCCAAGCTCATGGGCTGCCGTGTGGCCGCCGTCACCTCGCGGGCGGAGAAGACCGAGAGGCTGCGGGCGCTCGGCGCCGACCTCGTCGTCGCGGCAGCCGAAACGCTGGAATGGGGCATGAAGCTGCGCGAGGCGACCGGCGGCATCGACCTGGTCGTCGAAACCGGCGGCCCGGCGACTTTTGCGCAATCGCTGATCGCCAGCACGCTTCACGGGCGCATCGTGCTGCTCACCGTGCAGGACCGCAACGGCAAGTCGGTCGAGATTCCGGGCGCCGTCTATCAGCGCAGCCTGGTCACCATCGGCCGTCTCTTTGTCGGCAGCCGCAACGGGCTCGAGGCGATGCTTGCCGCGGTCGCCGCGCACCGGCTGAGACCGATCATCGACAAGGTCTTCCCGTTCGCCGAGACGCGCGAGGCTTACCGCCATTTCCAGCTGGGCGACGTCTTCGGCAAGGTCGTCATCGACGGCGCGTGATCGCCGCTTTTTCGCAAAACCAGATAGGAGATCAGCCATGACAATCCGCGAAGCCTCGGCCCAATGGCAAGGAACGCTCAAGAAAGGATCCGGCCGGCTGCGGCTGGGCAGCGGCGTGTTCGAAGGCGCCTATTCCTTCCCGTCGCGCTTCGAGAACGGCCCGGGCACCAATCCGGAAGAGCTGATTGCGGCCGCCCATGCCGGCTGCTTCTCGATGGCGCTTACCGCCATGCTCGGCGCCGAAGGCCACACGGCCGAGAGCATCCACACCATCGCCAAGGTGCATCTCGGCGCGACCACGGCCGGGCCGACGATCACCCGCATCGAGCTCGAAACCGAGGCGCGCATCGCCGGCATATCGGCCGAGGATTTTGAGCGGCTGGCGCAAAAGGCCAAGGCGGCCTGTCTCGTCTCGCGCGCGCTGGCGGGCGTCGCCACCATCACGCTCAAGGCGGGGCTCGCAGCTCAATGAAATGATAGGAAAATATCCAATGACCAAGGAACACATCATCGACATCGCCGCGGCCAAGCGCTCCGCCGAGACGGCGGAAATCATGCGGCGCTACAACGACGTCTTCCAGCGCCACGACCCTTCGGCACTGAACGAACTGGTGGCGCAGGACTGCGTGATCGAGAACACCACGCCGGCGCCCGACGGCGCCCGCCGCACCGGCAAGGCGGCTTGCGTCGAATTGTGGTCGGCGATCGCCACCGGACCCGGTACCCGCTTCGACATCGAAGAGACGTTCGTCGCCGGCGACCGCGCCACGATCCGCTGGCGCTTCTGGATGGCCGACGGCAGGTCGCTGCGCGGCGTCAACCTGATGCGTGTCGCCGATGGGCAAATCGTCGAGGCGATGGGCTATGTGAAAGGTTAAGCGTCGACCACCGCAACCGCATCGACCTCGATCAGATATCCAGGCGACAGGCTGGCTACTCCCAAGACGACGTTGGCCGGCTTGTGGTCCCCGAACAGAGCCACGCGGGCGGCATCGATAATCGGGTAATGGTCATCGAGCCGGTAACCGACGACGTAGACCATGATCTTCGCCACGTCGTTGGGACGGGCGCCTGCGGCGGCAATAGCCCGACCGAGATTGGCGAACACCTGGCGCGTTTGAGCCGTGAAATCACCTTCGCCGACAAGCTTGCCGTTCAGGTCTTCAGATTCCTGGCCGGCGATAAATATCAGCCTGGTGCCTTTCGCCACGACAACTTGGCTGTATGTGTCAGGCTTGGGTAGATCCTGGGGATTGATGCATTCAAGCGTCATTGCGACCGCCTTTCTTACTCGGATTTCCGGCCTTACTCGGATTTCTGGATCTCTCGAGCCTCATCAGCCCAAAGCTCCCCCGAGGCGACCATGGGCTATGTGGGGCTGGCGCCAAAGGCTACCGATCGGCAAGCGCCAGCTTCGCGCCGAGCATGACGAAGGCGGCGGCAAAGCTGCGGCGCATCCATGTCAGCACCTTCGGCCGCGACACGATATGGTTGCGCACCGATGCCGCGAAGACGCCGTAGATGGCGAAGACGACGAACGTCATCAGCATGAAAACGCCGGAGAGCTCCAGCATCTTGGGCAGCGCGTGCGGCTCGGTGGTGCTGACGAATTGCGGCAGGAAGGCAAAGAAGAAGATCGACAGTTTCGGGTTCAGGATGTTGATCAGGATGCCCGAGGTGATCGTTCTGGCGGTTGAGCGCGGCGCGGCGTCCTCGTCGATGCTGAGGCCGCCTTTTTCCTTCAATGTGTTCCAGGCCATGTAGAGCAGATAGGCGACACCGAGATATTTCAGCGTCTCGAAGGCGACGGCGCTTGTGTGCAGCACTGCGGCGAGGCCGGTGATGGCGGCCGCCATATGCGGGATGATGCCAAGCGTGCAGGCGAAGGCCGCGATAATTGAGGCGCGTGCGCCGCGCGAGAGGCCGGCGCCAAGCGTGTAAATGACGCCGGTGCCGGGCGAAGCCACGATGATCAACGACGTCAACAGGAATTCAATGCTCATGGGTTTCCTCCGCAGCCCTGCCCCGGGGGGAAGGTACCGGGAGGCGTGCAACAGGGCAAGCGGGGCGCTTTTCCTCGCCCCCATGAAATAAGCTACGCCATGCACACATCTTCTGTGACTGGCGCGACTGATCGGGCCGAGGCTTGATTGCCAGGTGGTTCCCCCAATCCGTCGCTGCTTCGCAGCGCCACCTTTCCCCCCTCCGGAGGGAAAGGAAGGGAGCGTTGCTGGACGGGCGTTGACGGCAAAAAGCTTGGCCCCTTTCCTCTACCCCGTCGATCGGGGGAGAGGTGGCTCGGCGAAGCCGAGACGGAGAGGGAATGGCGCCGCCTTTGAAGCAATCTGAGGAACCGCCGGCGCGCAGCCCCTCTCCGGCCGCTGCGCGGCCACCTCTCCCCCGCTTGGCGGGGCGAGGAAACTAGCTCACCGCAAGCCCATGCGCCGCCCTCGCCATCAGGCAGTCGTCGCCGCCGGGCATGCAGGCGCGGCAGACGTCGGGGCGCAGCTCGTAGATGCCGCAGGCCGTGTGCTTGCCCACCTCGCCGGTGAGCGCCGAGCATCGGCCGCCCTCGCAACGCATGCTGGACTGGTCGGCTGCTACCAGCTCGGCCGGGATGCGGTCGAGCTGCTCGTCCTCCTCGGTCGAAAAACGCGGCCAGTCTGGCGAGTAGGAGCAGCAGGCGCCGCAGCTCTGACAGTCGAAGACGGCGACCGCACCGCCATCCTCGTCGACAGACACAAAGGACTGACCGGGCAGGCCGAGCGGCCCGGCTGTGCGACCGCCGTCCTGCGGCAAGGGCGCTACTTCTTCCTGGTCTTGCGCGCCGGCGCTTCGGCCGGCGACTTGAACAGATCGGTCGCAACCTCTGCGGGCGCATCCGGCTTTGCCGCCGACTTCGCTGGCTTGGCAGCGGCGGGCGGAGCTGCCGGCTGGTCCTTGGCGGAGAATTTTATGGCCATGTCAGTCCTCGTCAGAAAAGCGCGATGATGGCGCATTCGGATTGCGCAAGCGGCCGATCAGCGCCGAGACCGCCGTGATGTTCATTTCCTCGGGCGACCAGTTCCTGGCGTCCTCGATGTGGTGCGGCGCCAGCTCACGATGCGTGCTGCCGCTGTAGGCGGCATCCTGATAGCTGGCGCGCTGATGGGTCTTGGCGTCTTCCCGCACATACTCGATCAGATAGTTCGGGGCTTCGGCGCGGCCGCGCACGCCAACGCGCACCTGGGCATCGCCATGCGCGCGCTTGCAGCGTTCGAGCCTTTCCAGCACTCGGCGAACATATTCGATCGGCTTGTCAAGGGTGTCGACCATATCGGCGATGGTCGCATCGGCGGCGATCGGCGTTGATGGCACGCGTTTGGCGGCCATCAACGTGTGCCTGCCGGTTTCGGCAAAGCCTGCCCACATGATTCATTCGAGCTAGCGGTCAAAATCTTCTCCTGCCCGGAGGCTGATGCCGAAATGGCAAAAAGTCTTTCGGCCATGACCACGCACAAAGCAATATGCGTCGGATTAAATTGCGGACGCCCGCATCCCTGGCCTTGCAGCATTCTTATCACATCGTGGCGGACGTTGGGGCTATCGGCAAAAAAGGGCAAAAAATTCGTCGGCTGCGGAACCAATGCCATGGCGGGCCGTTTCCACTCAAGCCGTCAGCAATTCACGAGCAATCGAGAACGGCTGATGGCAAAAGCGCCTCCCGCGCCGTAACAAGCGCGAGAGGCGTTTTCTATTGTTCACCGCTCCTGATCGGTCGGACGGATAAGTATCTCGTTGACATTGACTCTTGGCGGCTGGCTGACGGCATAGAAAATCGCGTTCGCAATGTCTTCCGCGGTCAGCGCTTCCATCGTGGCGAGACGGTGTTCGAGTCCGGCCTTGGATTGCACGTTGGTGATATGATCGCCGAGTTCGGTACGCACAAGGCCCGGCTCGACGACGGTGACGCGCACCTTGTCGGCATAGACCTCGCGGCGCAGCGATTCCGAAAAAGCCACCACCCCGAACTTGGTCGCCGCATAGCCGCTGGCGCCGGGATTTGCGACCCGGCCGGCGACCGAGGAGACGTTGACGATATGACCCTTTGAAGCCTTCAGGTGCGGCAGCGCCGCCTTGGTGGTCGCCATCAGGCCGATAAGGTTGAGCTCGATCATCTGGCGCCAGTCGTCTAGATCGGCTTCGGCCGCGGGAGCAAGCAGCATGACGCCGGCATTGTTGACGAGGATATCGAGCCCTCCCCATTCGGATACGACCTTGTCGACCATCGCGGTGATGTCGCCGGTCTTGGCGATGTCGGCTTCAATGGCGCGCGCGACGCCATCGGCCTGTTCGATGCGCGCAACCAATGCTTCGAGGCGATCGGCACGACGAGCAGCGACCGCGACTTTCGCGCCGGCCGCGGCAAGGACCGCGGCGGTGGCCTCGCCGATGCCGGACGAAGCGCCGGTGACGAGCGCGACCTTGCCCGTGAGTGGTGAATTTGCGGTTGTCATGAGAAATCTCCAGGAGCCCGGCCCGCCCCTTCACATAGGCCGCGCCGCCAGGGCTTGAAGGCCCATGAGAGCAGTCGACGCAATTTGCCGAGCCCTGCCCGGGCTCAATCCTGTTCGTGCGGCCCGGGCTCCGGCCAGGGCTCCCTAGCGGCTTCCGCATACCAGTGCCGCATCGCGGGCGTCGCCAAGACCGTGTCGACATAGGCGCGGGTGACGGGCGCCAGCTCGCCGCCATAGGTGTCGAAACGCGTCACCACCGGCGCATACATGGCATCGGCCGCGGTGAAATGGCCGAACAGGAACGGGCCGCCCTCGCCATATTGCTCGCGGCACTGGCGCCAGATCGCTTCGATCCTCGCCCGCTGCGCCTCGCCCTCGGCATCGAGCGGCTTATGGGATTTCGGCCTGCGCAGGTTCATCGGCCATCCGTAGCGGACCTCGCGGAAGCCCGAATGCATTTCCGTCGCTACCGAGCGCGCCAGTTGACGGGCGCCGAGATCGGTCGGCCAGAGCCTTTTTTCCGGATAGAGATCGGCCAGATATTCAAGGATGGCAAGCGTTTCCCAGACGATCCTTCCATTGTGATTCAAGACCGGCACAAGGCCCGTCGGCGACACCTTGGCGAGGTTGGCCGCCGTCTCGGGCGTGCGCAGCCGCACGAAGCCTTCCTCAAAAGGGATATCCAGGTGCTTCATCGCCACCCATGGCCGCAGCGACCATGAGGAAAAGCATTTGTTGCCGATATAGAGGGTGAACTCCGCCAAGACCGTCTCCTGATGATGTCAATCCGCTGCGGCCGTCGTGATCGCCGTCGGCCTGACGCCGGCGCGGGCCCGGATCGCGGCGACCGCCACCTTTATGTCGGGGTTGACCTCGATCGCCTTGCGGCCGGCCTCGATCGCGAGGTCTACCTGGTCGATCGGCAGCCGCAGCCTGGTCGGGATCTCGTTGAGCTTCGCCTGCACCGCCGGATCGACATCGGCGAAGGACAGATGCTGGACAACAAGACGGACATCACGGCAGTTCCAGCCGGCGGCCGAACCGCGATAGGCGGAAACGGCGGAGGCCGGCAGGCCGCAACGATAGCGCACCAGCTCGCCCTTCCACTGCGAGACGGCGAGCGTCAGCGCATCGAACTCGTCGCGCACCGAGGCGGCGAGCGTGGTGCTGGCCACGGCGTCGAGGAGTTCGGCAGCCCTTGGCCCATGCAGGGACTTCGCCCAGCTTACGTCACTGTCGCTCCCCGCATCCGCGACAATGAAGATCAACGTCGTCAGGCGGACCGCGGCCGATGGTGATAGCGGCCCGTAAGGCGTACCCGCGGCGGAGCGCTCGAGCGTGAAGCCGGTGACGCCGATATTGTCGGTGAGGCCGCCGTCGAGCAGCTTCACGTAGTCGAGCGGATCGGCGTTCTGATAGGAATCCAGTGCGCTGGCATAGGCCTTGAGCCGCAGCGAGGCATTGCGGTCCTCGAGCGCCAGGCTCAGCCATTGCGGCCTGCGATAACCGCAATGGGGACTGGTCGCCGAGACCACGATCGGCGCGAACACGATCGGCACGGCGGCTGATGCCGCGACAGCATCGGCAAGCCGCACCTTGTCGAGATCGCTGCACAGCGCCGCGAACGTGTCGTAGGTGAAAAGGAAAGGCGTGCGGTTGTAGATGTCGGATGCATTGATCCAGACGATCGGCCCGTTCGGCCTGTGCAACGCCTTGAAGGTCGCGCCGCCGAAGAGATGGTCGTTCAGCCATCTGGCGAAGCCGCTGCGGTCGTTGACGCCGCCATAATAGGCGCGAACCAGATTGACTGGAGAGATCGATACCCTGAGATCGGCCTCGGCGTTCTGGGTCAGGAAGCGCTCGCGAAAATCCCGGTAGCCGTCCCTGCCCTTGTAGCCGAAATAGGCGGCGGCGACGGCGCCTCCCGAGGCGCCAGAAATCATCCTGATGTCGTCGATCAGCGTGCGGCGTTTCGGCCGTTCGTCGATGACGATATCGTCGAGCGCCCGCAACACGCCATAGGAGAAAGCCGCCGCCCGAGTGCCGCCGCCCGAGAACGCCAGCCCGACGACGGTCGAACCGTCATCGGCGGTGTCGGGTATGTAGGTGGGTGACGGGTGGCCGACTTCTGTGCTCAGCACGTTGATCGGCCCGACATCGTCGGCGACGCAGCCGGCCACGGCCATCAAAACTGCGACAAAGGCCACACGAAAACGCAAACTCGTTTCCCCCAGGACTGCCCTCTCCCGCAGCCGCGGCAGACCCTAACCGGATTGCCTTATCCGATGCAACCGCACCGAGAGAGAGATCGCCGCGGCCTGGAACCCAAACGGATCCGGCACGTTGTCAGACCCGGATGCGGTTTCTCGCGTCCAGACCCAGGAGATGCGCGTCCAGCAAATGAAGGGCTCGCTCAAGCAAACGGCCGGCAAGGCCACCGGCAACAGGCGGACCCAGGCTGAAGGCGCCGCCGACAAGATCGCCGGCAAGGTGCAGAAGGCTTAATGGCGACGTGAAGGAGAAGGTTCGCAAAGCGTTCTGAGGCCGTCTTGTTTTGATGGCGAGATAGGCAAGAGGCCGCCGCGAGGCGGCCTTTTCATGTCTGGAATTGCTTGGCGAAAGCGTTGGTGAAGACGATCTCGCCATGGTCGCCGGCCGCCTCGCCCAACACCACATCCATGTTGCCGGCAGTGACCCTGGCCAGCGCGAAGCCGCCCATATAGGCCGCCTTCGGCTTGATGATGTCGAGCCCGTCACGCTGGTAGATCATCGGCACTTCGTGCTGGTGGCCGTGGAAGACGGCAATCACATTGTAGCCCTTGATCGCGGCCAGCAGCGCCTGGCGGTCGGCCTCGCCCCACCAATGCGGGCGGCCGGAGCCATCGTCATCATAGGTGCGTTTCACCGGGTCCCAGCGCTCCGTCGAGAAAGTGTCCCAGCCATAATGCTGGAACAGGATCACCGGCCGGCCGTCGCCGGCATAGGTGGCGAGGTCCTGCTTCAGCCAAGGCAGGCTGCTTGGCGCGCCATGGCCGGTATCGCCGGCGAAGCGGTGCATCTGGACGAGATGCAGGCCGCCCCAGTCCCAGGAATAGCAGTCGGTATCGACGTCGTATTCGGTAGCGGGCACCGGCGGCTTGAAGAACACGCCGGGACGATGGTTGACCTCGACATAATCGCGCAGTTCGCGGCGATACCAATCGACGTGCGGCGGCGAGCCGTTCTGGTCGAGATCATGATTGCCGAGCCCGACATAGACCGGGATGTGGACCCGGTCCGGCCCGACACCTTCCTGATAGCGCTTGGAGAACTGCAGAAGCTGCGTGCCTTCGCTGGGCTCCGTGACCTGGCCGCCGCCATCGTCGGTGATGTCGCCGCCGGTGACGAGGCCGAGCGGCGTGCCGATGCGGGTGCCGGCCGAATGCAGGCCAGTGGCAACGCCGTCGATCTCGGCCGGCCACTTCTTGTCGGCAATCGCGTTCAAGGCCGCGACGTTGCGCAGAAGTGCTGCATCGGTCTTGCCTTCCTGCAGGCAGTTGGGACTGAGCCCGCTCGCCATGCGGCAGGCATGGATATCGGCGATGAAGAGGAAAGTGGCGTCGATCGGCTGGATGCGCCTGCCGGTCTGGCCGAAGGCGACGCGAGGCAGCGCGCCGGCAGCAGCGAGACCTCCGGCGATGAAGATGCGGCGCGAAACGGTTGCTGGCAAAGAGCGATTCATCGTCACCCGATTAAACACCCTCGGACCGCCTCCCTCTATCCTGACAGCGTTTATCGCAACAACACCCTGCGGCGTCGTCTCGTTGCCAATCCGCCCGAAGACGGATGCACGCTTTCCAGCCCCCTCAAGCACTCCAGCAACACCGCGGCATCCTGTGACGTCTTGGCCATCGACATGGCGCCGGAATAAGCAGCCACCGCAAGCGCGGCGAAGCGGTCGGGATCGGTCCCACCCTCCCCGCCGCCCTGCTGGTCGGCTCGGATCTTGTCGGCGATCGCCCTCCGCCAGCCGGCGAAGATCTTGGCAAGCGCCAGGCGGAACTCGTCGTCGGCCAGCGACAGTTCATGCGCCAGGTTGTTGAGCGGGCAGCCGCGCACATAGCCCTGTCGCTCTAGCTCCGCAGCCACCGCCTCGAACACGGCCCGCACGCCTTCGCGCGCCGATGACGCCGCCAGCACCGGGTCGATCCAGGTCTCCTGGACCGCCGCCGCCACTCGTTCCTCGATCACTGCGAGCGCCAGCGCCTTCTTGGTCGGAAAATGGTGGTGCAGCGCGCCGCCGGTAACACCGGCCGCCGCCATCAGATCGCCAAGGCTCGAGGCGTGATAGCCGCGCGCCTGGAAGGCGCCTTCCGCCACGTCGAGGACGCGCCGGCGCATGCCTTCCGGATCGTTGGTGCGCTTTTTGCGCGGGGCCATGGCGATCTCCCCTTCTCCGCTTATTGGAGAGGGTACCTGAGCAAAGTGAGGACGGATAAGCGTGTTCCGGGAAAGCCAACGTCTCACTCCGCTGGAACACCCCTCATCCGTCTCGGCGCTGCGCGCCGATCCACCTTCTCCCACAAGGGGAGAAGGGGAAAGCAAGATAGCAGATTGACAAAACAGGACAACCGGTCTGTTTATAAACAGGACGATCACCCTGTTTTGAGATTCTGGCCATGAACCGACCTTCCCGCCTTGCCTCGCCCGTCGTCGAGCTTCGGCAATACACGCTGAAGCCCGGGCAGCGCGAAACGCTGATCGCGCTGTTCGAGCGGGAGTTCGTCGAAGCGCAGGAAGCGACGGGCATGACCGTCATCGGACAGTTCCGCGATCTCGATCGCCCCGACATGTTCGTCTGGTTGCGCGGTTTTGAGGACATGGAAACGAGAAAGGACGCGCTGAGCGCCTTCTATGGCGGCCCGGTCTGGGCAGCGCATCGCGACGCAGCCAATGCGACGATGATCGATTCCGACGACGTGTTGCTGCTCAAACCGGCTTGGCGGGGCGCGGGTTTCGACCTGTCCGGGTTGCTGCGGCCGACGGTCACCGAGGCTGAAACTATGAGCAATGGGAGCCGGTTGCCTGGCTTTGTTGAGATTTCGATTCATCATTTGCGGCCAGGCACTGAGGCCGGCTTTGCCGAGCGCTTCCAGGCTGAGGCCGTTCCGCAACTTGCGACAAACGGCGCCCGGCTTCTCGGCGCCTTCGTCAGCGAGCATTCCGAAAACACATTTCCGCGTTTGCCCGTGCGTGCTGCTGAAAACATCTTCATCATCGTCACGGGGTTTGTTGATGGCGATGCCCACGCCGGCCATCGGGCCGCTCTCGCCGCTTCGTCGGTATGGCGGGCGGCCCGCGAAACCATGGCGACCGTTGCCACGAAGCCGACCGAGACATTGCGCCTGACGCCGACGGCCCGGTCGCTGTTGCGATAGTCACGCTGACAGCAAGATGCTGGCTATTGCCTCGGCGACAAAGGCCGGATCTTCCCAATGCGGGTTGTGGCCGCAATCCTGTGCCCACACCAGGCGCGATCCGGTCAGCGCCTCTGCCATCGCCCGCTGATGCGCTTCGCCAAAAAGCGGATCGCGCCCGCCTGCGATGATCAGCGTCGTGGCCTGCACGGCGTGCGCTGCGGTGGTCAGATCGGTGCGACGGACTTCTTCGAGGATGGCGCGCCAGCGCGCTGCGGGAATCGCGGACGCGTCTTTCGCCAGGCCGGCGAGAAAAGCCCGCGGCACGCCCGGCCGGCAGGCATGCCACCAATTATAGAAGGGATCGACCGGCGAGATCGGATCGCGCAACGCCGCGACTTCATCGATCAGTTGGTGATCCTGTTCGAAACCGGCCATCAGCGCGCTTGCCAGGATCACCAGCCCGCCAACCAGTTCCGGATGCCGTGCGGCCAGCGCGATCGACACCATGCCACCCAGTGAATGGCCGACGACGACCGGCCGGTCGAGCCGCAGGCGCCGGATCAGCCCGGCGATGTCGTCGGCGAAATCGGCGATGCCGCAGCCCTCGCCCGCCTGCGAGCCGCCGTGGCCGCGCAGGTCCGGCACGATAAGCCGGCGGCCGGGAAGATGCGGCGCCAGCAGCGAGAAGCTGCGGCTGGTGTCGGTGAAGCCGTGCACCAGGACAAGCGGCGGCTCCGAACCCGGGATCTCGACATAGGCAAGGTCGAGACCGCCGATGTCGACGGTCTGCTTGCGCCCGGCCCAGGACGCCTGCTCGGCCTCCTGATCCGTCAGTTCCAAGGCTGACGGCCTCACAGTCCGAGCTTTTCCTTGACCGCGGCAAGGCCGGGCTTGCCGTCGAAGGTGGTGACGCCGGCGAGCCACGCATCGAGCCGATCCTTGTGCAGGGTGATCGACTTCAGCGCCCCATCCTCCGGCTTCATGCCGTCATTGATGAGATAGCCCATACCGACATTTTCCATGTCGATGTCGAAGGCAAGGTTCTTCAGGAACTGCGCGACGTTGGGACATTCCTGCAGGAAACCCTTGCGCACCTGGGTGGTCACGGTAGCGGCGCCGAAATTCGGGCCGAAGAACTTGTCGCCGCCGGTCAGGTACTTGAAGTCGTACATCGTGTTCATCGGGTGCGGCGCCCAACCCTGGAAGACGATGAACTGCTTCTCCTTGATCTCGTAGCCGACCTCCGAAAGCATGCCGGCTTCGCTCGATTCGACCACCTGCCAGCCGTCCAGACCATATTGCGGATCGGCAATGGCATCCATCATGAGCTGATTGGATCCGGGCTCGATGCCGTACATCTTCTTGCCGAACTTGTCGGCGAATTTGTGCAGGTCCGACAGGTCCTTGACGCCGGCGTCCCAGACATAAGTCGGCACGGCGAAGGTGTATTTGGCGCCGACCAGGTTGACGCGCACATTCTCGATCGAACCGTCTTTCTTGTAGGGCTCATAGTAGGTGACCATGGCCGGATCCCAGTAGCCGAGGAACAGGTCGAGGTCTTTGTTCTTCATGCCTTCATAGATGACGTTGATGCCAAGCACCTCGCTTTGCGGCTCGTAGCCGAGCGCCTGGAGCAGCACCTTGGCCACACCCGTGGTGAAGGCGAGATCGTTCCAGCCGGGTTCGGCCATGCGAACCGCTTTGCAGCCTTCGGCCTCGGCGGCTCCGGCCGCATGGGAAGCCAGCATTAGCGCCGCGACACAGACGCCTCTCGCAAGCATGCGCAACATTCCGGTTCTCCTCTTTTCGATCGCTTTTGACCTGTTGGTCATTTTATTGTCCCATTGGTCAATCATTGATCTGAGCGGACGAAAATGTCAACGTGGATTCGCCATGCATGGATCGGTACGGTGAAACTCACACGCCTCAGCGACATACGCCGCAAGGAACTGCGGCAGGCGGCCTTCGCGGTGCTGGAGCGCGAAGGCATCGCCGGCGCGACGCTGGAAAAGGTCGCGGCCCAGGCCGGCGCCTCGAAGGGCATCGTGCTGCATTATTTCCGCAACAAGCAGGAGCTGTTCGAGCACGCCATGCGCGAGGCGAACGCCGTGCTCTGTCACGCCGTCGTCGCCCGGCTTCAGCGGGCGCGGACACCGATGGAGCGCGTGGACGCCGTGATCGAGGGCAATTTCGAGGAGCATTTGTTCCTGCCGCCGCTTTGCCACGCATGGCTGTCGCTCTGCGCGGAGGTGCCGCGCGACGAGAAGCTGGCGCGCATCCAGAAAGTCATCCACGCGCGCATGCGCTCGAACCTCTTGTCCGGCCTGCGCGGCCTCGCTTCGCCCGAACTGGCCGAGGAGACCGTGCTCGGCGTCACCGCTTTGATCGACGGACTGTGGCTCAGGCTTGGCCTGCAGCCGGGCAGCGTCACGCGCGAGCAGGCGGTGCGCCAGGTCAAGGATTTCGTCGCGGGCCGGCTGGGTCTGCGCCAAGCCAGGCCCGTCGGGTTAGCCTCGGCCGGATAAGGTTCATACCCGTTCCTTCAACCGATTTGCATCTTCCCCGCTCGCAATCTCCGCTTGATGCGGTTTGTGCAACGCGATACGCCCTTGCCCAATCGACAGACGGAGACTTGCCGTGAGCGCTGAAAAGACCAGAACCGAAACCGATACGTTCGGTCCCATCGAGGTCGCGGCCGACCGCTATTGGGGCGCGCAGGCGCAGCGTTCCCTGGGCAATTTCAAAATCGGCTGGGAGAAGCAACCGGCTTCGATCGTGCGTGCGCTCGGCATCGTCAAGCGAGCCGCCGCCGAAGTGAACATGGAGATGAAGCGGCTCGACCCGGCCATCGGCGAGGTGATCGTGGAAGCAGCGCAAGAGGTGATCGACGGCAAGCTCGACGAGCACTTTCCGCTGGTCGTCTGGCAGACGGGCTCTGGCACGCAGTCGAACATGAACGCCAATGAGGTGATCTCCAACCGGGCGATCGAGATGCTCGGCGGCGTCATGGGCTCGAAGAAGCCGGTGCATCCGAACGACCACGTAAATATGAGCCAGTCGTCCAACGACACCTATCCGACGGCCATGCACATCGCTTGCGCCGAGCGGGTCGCGCACCACCTCATCCCGGCGCTGCACCATTTGCACAAGGCGCTCGGCGCCAAGGCCCGTGCCTTCAATCACATCATCAAGATCGGCCGCACGCATACGCAGGACGCTACGCCGCTGACCCTCGGCCAGGAATTTTCCGGCTATGCCGCGCAGGTCGCCTCCTCGATCAAGCGCATCGAGCTGACGCTGCCCGGCCTGCAGGAGCTGGCGCAGGGCGGCACCGCCGTCGGCACAGGGCTCAACGCGCCGGTCGGCTTCGCGGAAAAGGTGGCGGACCGCATCGCCGCTATCACCGGCATCGCCTTCGTCACCGCGCCGAACAAGTTCGAAGCGCTGGCGGCGCATGATTCCATGGTGTTCTCGCATGGCGCGATCAACGCGGCCGCCGCGGCGCTGTTCAAGATCGCCAACGACATCCGCCTGCTCGGCTCCGGCCCGCGCTCGGGCCTCGGCGAGCTCTCGCTGCCGGAAAACGAGCCGGGCTCCTCGATCATGCCGGGCAAGGTCAACCCGACCCAGTGCGAGGCGCTGACGCAGGTCTGCGTGCAGGTGTTCGGCAACAATGCAGCACTTGCCTTCGCCGGCAGCCAGGGCCATTTCGAGCTCAACGTCTACAACCCGCTGATGGCTTACAACTTCCTGCAGTCGGTACAGCTGCTGGCCGATGCTTCCGTCTCCTTCACCGACAATTGCGTGGTCGGCATCGAGGCGCGCGAGGACAACATCAAGGCCGCGCTAGAGCGCTCGCTGATGCTGGTGACGGCGCTGGCGCCGACCATCGGCTACGACAACGCGGCCAAGATTGCCAAGACCGCGCACAAGAACGGCACGACCTTGCGCGAGGAGGCCTTGGCCACCGGGCTGGTCAGCGAAGCCGATTACGATCGGCTGGTACGGCCGGAGGACATGACGCATCCCGGGTAGTTTCGCGACGCGGAGCGAGGCTGTTACAGGCTGCTGCAGCCTCGCGATGTCGTCATTCCAGGGCGAAGCAGCCGCGAAGCGGCGTCGCGAAGACCCTGGAATCCATGCCGTAACTGAACCGAAGGACGCAGCGGAGCAGATCCTCCACCGCTTGCGGCTACTTTGAAGTCACGGCATGGATCCTCGGGTCTGCGCGCGTCGCTTCGCTCCTTGCTCCGCCCGTGGATGACGACGTCATGAGCGTCTCGGCAAATCTGCGAAGCCAGCGCTCGCAAACTTCGGACGGACGGTCCGTTTTGCGGCAGCAGAATTTAGCCCAATCCCGCGACACGATTTTTGCACACAACCGTCAATCCCGAAAACATACATTCTGTGAACAATGTGTCGCCACATAGGCGGCTTTGGTGAACAGTCTTCGTCGTCTATCTGACGGACCATTCAACCCGTTCGGAGAACCGCCATGTCCATCAACTCTTCCGTCGCCGGCACTGCGTCCAACAGTTCCACCACGATCCTCCTGGGCCGCATTCTGCTCGCCGTCATCTTCCTGCTTTCCGGCTTCGGCAAGCTCACCGCGATTTCCGGTACTGCCGGCTATTTCGGCGCTCTCGGCCTGCCGATGCCAACCGTAACTGCCGTCGTCGTCGGCCTGATCGAGCTGCTCGGCGGCCTTGCCATTCTCGTCGGCTTCCAGACCCGGATCGCCGCCTGGGTGCTTGCCATCTTCACGATCGCCACCGGGCTGGTCGCGCACACCGGCTGGGCCGACCAGATGCAAATGATCCAGTTCCTCAAGAATCTCGCCATCACCGGCGGCTTCATCCTGCTCGCCTCTTCCGGGGCCGGCGCCTATTCGATCGACGCCAAGCGCGGCTGATCTTTTTCCTCCCAGACTGCCAATGGAAGCGGCGCGGAATTTTCCGCGCCGCTTTTTCGTTTTTCCAATTGCAGGCGTAAACTGCATCTGCAGACGGCAAGGAGTTGGCCCATGGCCCGCAACGCACTGCTTTTGGTCTCGCGGCTACTTCTTGCCGCGCTGTTCGTACCGTCGGGCTTCCAGGCGCTCAGCAATATCGCCGGCACGACCAGTTACTTCGCTGGCCTCGGCCTGCCGCTGCCGACCTTGGCGGCATGGGGCACAGGCCTGTTCGAGTTGATCGCCGGGTTATTGGTCCTCGTCGGTTTTCAGACGCGGATCGTGGCGCTGCTGCTTGCCGCCTTCAGTGTAGCCGCCGGTTTCATCGGCCATTACGGCCAGGGCGCGGACGACGCCACGCTGTCCTTCATGCACCAGCAGATGCTGATGAAGGACATCGCCATTGCCGGCGGCTTTCTGGCGCTGGCCATGGCCGGCGCCGGCGCATGGTCGGCGGACGGGCGTGGCTTCGCAATCGGCGCCGACGTCACCTGATCCGTTACTTCACCGAGACGCTCGGCCCGCCTTCGACCGCGAGCACCAGGCGGCGATTGGTGATGCGTGCCAGTTGCGCCAGCCGGCCGGCCGGACGCTCGCCATAGAGGTCGGAAAGCGAGGCCGGCAGCACCAGCGCGAGCGCTCCGTTGCCGCGGCTTTCCCATTTCAGCCTCGGCATAACGCCCGGCATTGCCGCCGTCAGCAGATAGACGACGCGCATCATGGCCGCGAGCGTGCGGGCGCGTTCCAGAAGGCGCGGCGGCGCCAGCGCCTTGATCTCGGGTGCGATGCCGTCGTTGAAGACGCCGTCATGGCGATAGGCGTTGGCCAGAGCCAGATAGGCGCGGCCCGGATGGTCGACGCCGGTGAAGGAGGCATGCGCGATGATGTTGAGCGACTGCCGGCCGCGATATTCCGGATGCGCGCGCCAGCCGATATCGGCAAGCAGGCAGGCGGCGTGGCGGTAGCGCGCCTCATCCTCCGTCTCGTCGATGCCGAAGGCCTTGAAGGCCTTGCCGGTCCATTCGACCAGGTCATGCGCGTGATGCACCGAGCGCGAGCGCAATAGCGCCAGTTCCTCGGCGGCGGAGATCAGCGGATCGGCCTTCTGCTCGGCGGCGTCGAGCAGCGAATAAAGGAAACCCTCGCGCACGCCCTGCGCCGAGACGACGATCTTCGAGGGCTGCATGGCCGACATGATCTCCTGCAGCACGACGGCGCCGTAGGGTAAGAGCGAGCGGCGGTTCTTGGAAACGCCCTCGATGCCCCTCACCTTCTCGACCTCGCTGCGGGCGACCTGCTTGAGGAAAGTCTGCGCGCTGTCGGCCGATATCTCGTAGTGATGCATGACGCCGAGCGGGTAGTTGTTCATCTCCATATGCAGCCGGGCGAGGTTTCGCCAGGTGCCGCCGACGGCGTAGAAAAC